>DASUEL010000749.1:0-5969 GCA_036275095.1 Bdellovibrionales bacterium | reverse complement strand
GCTGTATCGATCTGCCGATGCGCGGTTATAAGTTGCTGGCGGAGGTGAGTGTCGATACGGCGTACACGACGTCGGCGCCCTCCACCTCAGGAATGGTCGCGGTTTGCCCGTTCAAGAACAATATTCCCGGTCGCTACTTCGGCCGCCCCGTTTCAGACGAATATGGGGGCACAACCGGCGGAAATCAGGCAACGGCTCTAAGGATAGCCATTCCGACTCTCAGTGCGGGGGAGGGCGCCTGCCTGCCTATTCGGGTGCATGGCGTGAATGCCGGCAACTGGGCGCACATTCAAAATGCCGTGTCGGTGGACTTGACCGGCGGCTCGGGCGCCTTCTACTCTTCGGGCGACTGTTCGGGCGGGACTGCTACTTCGACCGGGCTTGCGCTCGGTGGTGGCGGCGGCAATCCCCAGGAGATCAATCTCTTTTATCTCGTACCGAGCGGTGCCAATGTCGGGGTGACGGCGGACGATACTACAAATGCGCTGACGGACGACACGAAAACGATAACGATCGCCTCAGCGACGGTGCCCACAAAGTTCATCTTGGCGGCGCCGCCGAATGCGAAGAAATATGAGTGTATTCCGGTCACTCTCGGCGTGGCCGATGCGAGCAGCAACTGGCAGGTCGCGGGCGGAGTAGGGTACGCGGGAATTACGGTCTCACCTTCGAGCGGCACCGGAAGTTTTCACTACACCGGAGATTGCTCCGATGCTCCCCTGGCTTCTATGGCCGCGGGGTTCGCCAGCACGGACACGACGTCGACGTTCTTTTTCATGCCGACGGGTGCTACGAACGTGACGTTGAGTGCAGACGACGGCGGAGGTGGACTCGCGGTTTCGGCGGGCTTGACGGTCAACGTCGCCCAGCCTGGTGCCGCTGCCTATGTGGGCGTCAATGCCCCAAGCACCATGAACTCCGGAACCTGTTACACGGTAGACATTTCGATTCTGGATTCGAACTACGCGACGACCGCGTGGTCAGGGGCCAATGAGAACGTCACTCTACCGGGCCATTTCAGCGGAGCCTGGTACGGCAATAACACGGATTGCGGAAGCTCGGTTTCCCCGGTGGGCTCGGTCACTTTCGTGCCGACCGAATTCAGGAAACGTGTTTGGTTCAAGCCTGGAGCCTCGGGTAACGGCCAGTTCACCGTAACCCCCGCGACTCTGACGATGGGCGATGCGCCGTATGTGACCGTTCCTTAAAGAACGGTCAGTGGACGTACGGGTTGTGAATGTAATCGAGGGAAATGTCTTTCGCGTATTTTTTGAGCTTTTTCGCCACGTAGACCGCGGGGTCTAAGAACCATTCTCCGCGGTTATCGCTGCCGCTGAACATGTCTTTCCAGGCCCATGGCGGGCGCGCGCGGCCGTTGCCGTACTTTTCGCCCGCGAACGCCTCGGGCACGTCGGCAATCGAAAAGCGCTCGCCTTTAAAATCGAAAAGCTTCGTAAACACGTGACCCTTACCGACCATCTCCCGGCGTGACCAGAGCTCGTCATGAATCGGGAGGAGCTCATAACTGTAGATGCCGTGATCGGCGCCGTTCGGGTCCTGCGCCTCGGGGCCGAATTCGTATACCAGCCAGTCTTTTGCGTGTTTCTCGGCGGCCAGCTGCATCAGCTGCTCGTGCGTATACAGGTAGGTCGGTTTGTCGGTGTCGAGTTTTTTCTGCTCAGCCGGATCCCATGCGTAAATCCCGTGGCCGCCCCACTCGATGAAAATGGCCGTCTTTTTTGAGGCTGCCTGCGCGGCGGGCGCGCGCACGTCGGTTTCTTCGATGGGGCGAATTCCGCCGATGCCTTCATGCGTGTAGATGCGGTCGTGGGCCAGCGTCTGGATCGCGACCACGCGGCCTTGCCAATCCGACTTGCTCTTTTCGATCGTCAGCATCACGCCTTCAAGGTCATTTTCGTGGCAAATCCAAGGAATACAAAAGTACGAATAATCGCGCGGATGAAAGTAGGCATACATCACGAAGTAATGTGTCTTCGTTTCGCGAACGTCGTAATAGGCCGCGGCTGGAGTCGCCGCGGTTTCGAGATTCTTCCAATTATTGTTACCCGCGAAGTCGCCGTCGAAATCGAAGCGCGTGATCGCGTCGGCTTTCGGGTTGTGGCCTGTCTTCTGAAACACCACGGGCGCGTGAAACGCGGCCAGACGGTGATAGAGGCGGGCATCATAAGCTTGAGCGTTGTTTGTCAGGACGGCCGACAGCAAGGTGAGCAGCAGGTAGATTCGCAACATCGTCGCACTTCCGTGTGGTTCGATAAGCCGTTGTTAATGTGACCATTTTGCTGTATCTAAGGCCAGCTGGCATGGACATCCGTACGATCTGGACTTAGGACTGGCGTCATAAATGAGCAAAACAATTTGGCGGTTGAAGCAAGGTGCGGATAAGCGGGTCAAGGGGCTCCATCCATGGGTCTATTCCAACGAACTCGCTGAGAGCCCGAAAGGCATTCAACCCGGAGCCCTCGTCGAGCTGCAAGATGCCGAAGGGCAATTCGTAGCCCGCGGCTACGGCAATCCATCTTCACTCATCGCGTTTCGCGTCGTCACGCGCGACTCCCGCGATCATGATCCGCTCTCAGTCGATTCGCTCGCAAAAAAACTGGGTGCGGCCGCGCGCTTTCGTGCGGCTGCCGGGTTCGAGGGTGTCAGTCATCGCTTGTGTTACGGGGAATCGGATTCGCTTCCAGGTCTCGTCATCGACCGCTATCTTTTCGCCGACAAACCAGGGCAGGCGTTCGTCATACAAGCCCACACGGCCGGCGCCAATCTCGTGATAAATCGCGCGGTCGAAGCGCTCGAGTCGCTGAACGCGTCGCTCCCTGAAAACATCCCTTGGGCCGCGACGACCGTGGTGTTTCGAAACGACTTGAACGTGCGAAAACTCGAAGGGCTCGAGCCCGAAGACCCGCGTATCTTCAAAACCGATCGCGAGCCCTCCAAGGCGCGCATCAAAATCAAAAGCGCGAGCGGAGGCGAGCCGCTCATATTCGAAACCGATCTCGTATTCGGGCAGAAAACCGGCTTCTTTCTCGATCAGTTCGCCAACATCGAGCTGTCTCTGGCGCGCCTTCCGCGGGCGCGTGGTTTGAAAGTGCTCGATCTCTGCTGTTACGTAGGGCAGTGGTCCGCCCAGTTCGCGCGCGCGTTCGAAGGCGCCGAGTTCACGCTCGTTGACGCTTCTGCTAAGGCGCTGGAGCTCGCCCGCGCGAACGTCAGTCACGCGGGTGGTGTCGCGAAGGCTCTCAAAATGGACGTACTTGAAGGCCTCACCCAGCTCGACCCGCAGAGCTATGATGTCATCATCTGCGACCCGCCTGCCCTCATCAAGGGGCGTAAAGACATCAACAACGGCAAGCATGGTTATCTGAAGCTCAATACGAACGCCATGCGCCTACTCAAACCGGGTGGCTGGTACGTGTCTTGCTCGTGTTCGGCGCTCTTTGAAGAAAACGATCTTGTCTTTACGTTGACCAAAGCCGCCCGCCGCAACAATATGCGGTTTCAGTGGGTGGCGCGCGGGACTCCGTCACCCGATCATCCACTCTTGACGGAGTTCACCGAAGGGCACTACCTAAAATGCTGGGTCGGGAGGTCCAATCCCGGCCTCTAGAAAAGTGGAGGGATCATGGGCGCGCAACTTCATCTGTTTCTCAATCATTTCCCAGTCGCAGGAATGATCCTGGCGACGGCTCTCTGGATCTTCTTTCGTAACAACCCCGATAACCGCCGGCTGGTTTTGAAGCTCTTTATCGTACTGGCGGTGCTCGGTCTCGGAACGTACCTGAGCGGCGAGCCCGCGGAGGAGGTCGTCGAGCACCTTCAGGGCTTCTCGCATGACGCAATCGAAGCTCATGAAGAAGCCGCCGTGTTTCCCCTCGTAGGGATGATCCTGCTCGCCTTGGCGTCCGTCGCGGGCCTCGTGCTCGAGGCGAAACGCGGGCTTCAAAAGTGGGTTTTCCCGACGGTGCTGGTCTTGAGTTTGCTGACGGTCGCGATGGTTCTTCGTACGGCCAAGCTCGGTGGAGAGATCCGGCACACCGAGCTTTTGCAGAAAACCGAAAACTAAGGAGATCGCCATGAAGTCTTTCATATCTTTGCTCATCATTGCCCTGCTTGCGGGGACGTGGCCGGCGGACGCGCAGGACGCGCCGAAATCACGCGGCAATACGTTTAACCCCGACATCGGCGTGAACGGCTTGTTTTTATATCGCAACTCGAGCCGCGGAAACGCCGCAGGCGCGGACCAAAACGGATTCGGCGTTCAAGAAGCGGAACTGCAGTTCGCGGCCGACGTCGATCCGTACTTGCGCGCGGTGGCGAACTTCGGCGTCGAGCGGGATCCAACGACCGGCGAATGGGAGTTCGACACCGAGGAAATCTACGGCGAGACGATCGGTTTGTCGCTGGTGACGGTGCGCTTCGGATTGTTCAACGCGCTGGTCGTCAAACATAACTTGTTGCACACGCATGCGTATCCTTTCCTCGACGCGCCCGTCATCAATACGGAGCTCTTCGGTGAGGAGCCGCTTCGCGAGTCCGGGTTGTCGGTTTCCGCGCTCATACCCACCGACTGGTTCATGGAGCTGACATTGCAGGTCTTGAACGGCGACTCGCCGGAGCTTTTCGCGAGTCCCACACCAAACGACAACGCGGGCCTGGCGTACCTTGATACGCTCTTCGACCTGAGCGACACGTTGACGCTGCAGGCGGGCGCCTCCTATCTCACGGGCCAGAATCTGGCCGACGCCACTTTGGGCACAACGGGCAATACGCGGGTGGTCGGTGGCGAGCTCGCCGTGAAGTGGAAGCCCATCGGCGTCGAATCCATTCGCACGCTCAAATGGGCGACGCAGTTTCTCGCGGGCGAAAAGACCGCAGGTGAGACACCGAACGACAAAAAGCAGGGAATCGCAAGCTGGGTCCAGTGGCAGTTCGAGCAGCGTTGGTGGCTTCAGGTCCGTACCGAATACATGGACGAGTTCAGTGGCGGCGACCTCGCGGTCACGCGCAAGAAGAATACCGCGCTCGTCGCGTTCACGCCGAGCGAGTTCTCTGCGATTCGCGGCCAGTTCGATCAGCTCGACGACGGCGGCGAATCGCCGGAGCGCCGGCTGATGGTGCAGTTCAACTGGAGCATCGGGGCGCATCCGGCGCATCAATACTGATGAAGAAAGGGCGACGCGTGAATTTAAAAGCTGCCTTGCTTGCTCTGGTTATGTCGGCGGCGCCCTACGTGGCGGATGCCAAAATCAAGGTCGTGACGACGACCACCGATCTCCGGGAGCTCGCTCGTGAGGTCGGCGGTGACGAGGTCGATGCGGAATCGCTCTGCAAAGGCGGGCAAGATCCGCACTTCATCGAGGCGAAGCCGTCGTTCATGGTCAAAGTCAATCGCGCCGATCTGGTGCTCGCCGTCGGCCTGGGGCTCGAGAGCGGATGGATCCCGAGCATACTTCGCGGCGCCCGCAACCCGAAGGTGAACCCGGGCGCTACGGGCTATTTCGAGATCGGCCCGCAGCTTCCGGTGATCGACAAGGCTTCGGCGACGCTCACGCGGGCGCAAGGCGACGTGCATCCCGAAGGCAATCCGCACGTCACCCTCGATCCGGTGCGTGCCGGGCACGCCGCGATGCTGATCGCCGAACGGCTCGGCAAGATCAGCGAACCGCACGCCAAGACGTTTATTGAACGAGCCAAAGCGTTTCAAAACCGCATGAACGAAAAAGTGAAGGCGTGGGAGGCGAAACTCGAGCCGGTCAAAGTGCGTAAGGTCGTGACGTATCACAAAACGCTCACGTACTTTCTCGATCGCTTCAAGCTCGAAGCGGTGACCACGCTCGAGCCGAAGCCTGGCATTCCGCCGACCGCGAGCCACATCCTGAACGTCATGAAGACGATGAAAGACTCGGGTATCAAGCTAATCCTCGTCGAGAACTATTTCGATTCCAAGG
>DASUEL010000748.1:0-10302 GCA_036275095.1 Bdellovibrionales bacterium | reverse complement strand
TCTTCAATCTGCCGCTCGGCCGCGCCCTCGACGTTTCGCGGGCGATCGATGTCTTCAATTCGCACGACGAGGGGTAAGCCTAGACGTTCAGCCCACTGGCCTGCGATCCAGGCCGTGCGCAAATTACCGAGATGAAATGCGCCCGTCGGCGACGGCGCGAATCGTACGCCCATGGCTCAAGTCACCATAGTTCTTGCAAAATGTGAAGTGAATCGCCGACAATGAGTGCAGGGAGTACCGTATGTCCCAGCCCTCGGTTCTAGAAAGCCTAGAGAAGGTCCAGTTCAAGCCGGGCGAATTTCTATTTCACGAAAACGAGCAGAGCTACTTTTTCTTCATCATCCAAGAAGGCAGCGTCGAGGTCTTTAAGACCGGCGCCGACCAAAAACACATTCCGCTCGCGGTCGTCGGCGAGGGCCAAGCGCTCGGCGAGTTCGCGATGATCTCAAAAAAACCTCGAAGCGCGAGCGCGCGTGCGCTCACGAAGGTCGCCGCCGTGCGGGTCTCTGAAGAGGCTTATCAATCGCTCTTGAACGAGCTGCCGAGCTGGGCTCTGGCGGTCATCGAGGGGCTCGTCGAACGCCTTCGACAGGCCGACGAAACGATCCGGCAATACGGCATCATCGATCAGGGCCTCGTTCAGAAGATTTCCTCGACCGGAAAAGGCGGCGGTTGAGTGAGCCGAGGGCCGCTTTTAGGCCCTCTCCCTGAAAATTTTCTACCGAATACCGGGGTTTAGGCCCGCTATCCAGCTCCCTGTTGGCTCGCGGAAAAAGTCCGGGAATTGCACATGTTTCGGGCGGATTAGAGGTGCCCGATGAACCGGAATGAAAATCGATTGAGTTTAAGCCTGCTCGCGGCCGCGGCTCTGCTGAGTCTGCAAGGCGTCGCCTGCCAAAGCTCCAAATATCAGGTAACCGATGGTCCCGTGGTCGCACGAACGGCCGCGAAAGACGGTAACTTCACCGACCTCGGAAACGGCTGTTATCTTTCGTCGTTCAACCAACCGACGCAGGAGCTGTCGAAAACGATCGATATTTTGTTCGTACCCGATACTTCCCGCTCGGTCTTCAAAGAGCGCGAAGCCGCCGCGGAAGGAATTGAAAACTTCATCGCGGCACTGCCGAAAGACGTAAACTATCGCGTCGGTGTCGTGCTCGCTCACGGCGGCACGAGCCCGCTCGCGGGCCGGCTCTACGCCTCCGACAAAGGTGAGCCCGCCGTTTTAAGCTCCGAACAACACTCCATGACGCAGATCCGCGAGGGCCTCCGCGCGAAGCTGACTCCGCCGAAAGGGGATCGCGGCTCCGACGGTGGGGAGATGGGTCTCTACTCGCTCCAGCAGACGATGACGACCAAAAATTTGCGTGAGATTCGCTCGCAGGGTTTCTATCGAGCCGAGGCCGCGCTGGCTGTGGTGTTTATTGCCGACGAAAACGACATCTGCGCGACGTACCCGAAAGGCGTCACCCCGGTAAAGGACCCGAACAATCAGGAGCCGAAAGTCAAAGCGCGCGACTGCAAGAACATATCGCCCGAGCGCGTGAACAAGACACTGAGAAAGCTGAAGGGCCAGCAGCCCGTCACGATCGCCGGAATCATCTACACGCCTTCGAGCAAGATCGAGCACCGGAGCAAAAGCGACGAGTGGGCCCAAGAAAACGAAGTCGGCTACGGTTATCTCGACTTGATCATGCTTTCGAACGGCATCGCGATCGATCTCGCGGGCGGCAACATTTCCGAAGGCTTGAGCTCGATCGGAAAGCTCGCGGCTCTGAAGCTCGCGTTGCGTCTCGAGTTCCCGCTTCAAAACATGAAGGTCAATCCTGAAAGCGTCGAAGTTCGGGTCGACGGCACGCCCATCGAAGGTTTCCGGTATGAGCCGAAAACCAACCAAGTTCACCTATCCGAAGGCGGGCGGCCAGGCTCACGTATCGAAGTGAAGTACTGCAAGGGCGCTTAGCGCTCGACCTGGAACTCCACCCGGCGGTTTTTCTTACGGCCTTGATAGTTGCCGTTGTCGGCGATCGGTTTCGTTTCGCCGTGGCCGACGGCCTCGATGCGATTGCCGTCGAGTTTTTGCGCCTCGATCAGATGTTTGCGCACGTTCCGCGCGCGCCGCTGGCTGAGGTCGAGATTGTACGCCGCGCGCCCGACTGAATCGGTGTGTCCTTCGATAACCAGGCGTTTGAACTGAGGCGGCTTCATCAGGTGCGCCGCGAGCCGGGCGAGCGCTTCGGCCGACTCTTTCCGAATTTTATCCGAGTCGAACTCGAAAAGCAGATCCGTCGCGCGAAAGCTCTCGAATTTCTCAGGCTTCGCATCGAACGGAATGTCGAGATTGTCGCTACGAACGATCGTCGGCGTCTCGGGCTGTCCTTGCTCGCCGGTCGCCCAAAGCGGCCCGAACGTCCAATTGAGGCCCGCGTACGCGCGCCAGTCCGGTGAAGCGCTGCCGTTGACGACTTCGGTCCCGAGGCCGCCATGAAGGGCTACATTCGGCGTCAGATCGTGTTTCACGCCGCTCAGGAGCTCGAGCGACGACTGGTTGCGGTTGGACTGAAATCGCACTTCCTCGGCGGGATAGCTTCCGAAAAGCTCCACAATGAGTTTGGTGTCGATTTCCGAGAAGAGATAGCTGCCGGCAAGCGAGTATATGTACTGATTGCGAAACGGCGCGACCGGCACGTTCGCGATCGGTGTTCCCGGCTGGCGCCAGCGGTAGCCCGCGTTCGCGGCGGTCGCCCAGCGGCCGAACGTGTAGTCGACCACAGCCTCGAGGTTATACGTCGGGCCCGCGCCTTGGCCGGCGAACGGGTTGTTCTCGATCTGGTTGATGTTGGTGGAGGCTACGAGCGCGAATCCTTTGCTGTTGTCGCCCCAGAGCCGGTACTTTGTGTTGAGGCGAACCTCCGTGAGGCCGGGGCGGGCGAATTCGCCGCGAAAAGTATCGCTGCGAACCGTTTGGCTCAAAATCGTAGGAAAGCTCAAGCCGAAGTCCCAGTTGCGCGCGAGACCGAGGCCGACGTTGAAGTCGGCGAAGATGAGCGAGTCGTTCACGTTCACGCGGCTCTGCGTGGTTTGATCGTCGAAGTAAGGCAGAGTATTGACCGCGTAATTGAGAAAGAGCCCGAGGTTCAAAATGCCTGGCTCAAGCGTCTCGGACGAATGAACGGTAACGAAATCCAGTCCACTCGTCGTCGGGTTGAAGTTCTGCGTGTCGGTTCCGACGACGTTCGCGCCGGCATGAAGAGAAAAAAGCAGAGCTAGACCTATGCCAAGCTGGATTCGCAAGATGTTTTTGATCATGCTCCGATGTTACTTGGGAGAGACGCGGTGGTCAAATTCGCTTCGTGTTTCCACTTTGTGAACTGTCGCCACACGACCTTCGACCGAGAAGATCACGTTGAAGTCGCTCAGAAAAAATCCGAGCGGCTTGTTCTGCCGCGACTCCTCGCGGTCCATCGGGTTGCGAGGGTCCAGCTGGAGAATCTTGACGATCATCGGAAGAAGATTCTTGGTGCCGTCGGGGTCATGCCACTTGAGATGCTCTTTCGCTTCGGATGAGAACGTCACCGTCAGAGGCGAATTGTCGATGCGCGCGACCCATCCGCGTGTCGACTCGGGAACGGAGTCGAACTCGGGCAGATACGGCTTGATATCGAGCACGGGCGTGCCTTCGATGATGTCGATGCCCGAAATGTACAGCGTGTCGCCTTCGATGCGATCGAGTTTGGCGCAGCTGATTCCGATCGCGTTCGGCCGGTGCGGCGAGCGCGTCGCGAAGACGCCGATCTTGTCGCCGCCGAGCCGAGGCGGGTAGATTTTCGCGTTGAACTCTTTGTTCGCGTTTTTGTGAAAGTGAAAGATGACCCAGACGTGACTGAACTCCTCGAGCCCCTTGAGCGCCTCGAGCGGGTTCAAATCACCGCGAATCTTCAGCGTGGCCTTGGCCTCCGGCACCAACAAAGGTTGCCGGGGCGTTCCGAACTTCTCTTTAAAGCATGACGTCACGTAACCGATCGGCTCGAATTCCATGAAGGAGGTTTAGCTTACGGACCCTTGCCATGCAACAACGGTCTTGATCTCGCAATAGTCATGCATGGTGTAACGAACGCCTTCGCGACCGAGGCCGGACTCTTTCATTCCGCCGTACGGCATGTTGTCGGCGCGGTACGTGGGCACTTCGTTGATGATCACGCCGCCTACATCCAGATCGTCGATCGCTTGCCGAACGCGGCTCGCGCTGTCCGTGAAAAGGCCGGCCTGAAGCCCGAAACGCGAGCGGTTCACTGCTTCGAGTGCGCTTTCAAAACTCTTATAAGTCTCGAGCGTGACCACGGGGCCGAAGGCTTCTTCGGTATTGATCTTGTGGTGCGGCTTCACGTCTTTCAGAATGAGCGGCTCGACGACTTGCCCGGTAATTTTTCCGCCGACCAAGGCGCGTGCACCGTCATCAATGGCCTCTTTGATCCACGCGCCGAGGCGGTCGCGTGCGGTCTGATCGATGAGAGGTCCAACCATCGTGTCGTTGTCGGCCGGGTCGCCGACTTTCAGTTTCTTCACTTCGTCGATCAAAAGCCTTTCAAATTCGGCCGCGACGCTTTCCTGAACCAGAATTCGCTGCACCGAAATGCAGACTTGCCCCGCGTACGCGTAGCCGCCGAAAGCGCAACGAGCGGCGGCGCGCTTCAAGTCGGCGTCCGAATGGACGATGACCGCGGCATTGCCGCCGAGCTCGAGCGAGACTTTCTTTCGAAGCGCCTTTTGTTGCAGCATCCAGCCGACTTTATCGCTTCCGGTGAAGCTCAAAATCGCGAGCCGCGGATCGATGACCATTTTCTCGATCAGCGCGTTCGCGCCGCTCAAGACCTGAAGGCTCGCCAGCGGTACCTGTTCCGCCGTATCTGAAACGTCCCGCGCGGCTTGCTCGAAGATTTCGGCGAGCAACACGGCGGCGCCTGGAGCTTGCGGCGGAGGCTTTACGACGACCGAGGCGCCGACGGCAAGCGCGGGCGCGACTTTGTGGGCCACGAGATTAAGCGGAAAATTGAAGGGCGTGATCGCGAGCACCGGGCCGCGCGGAACGAACGATGTTTGCGCGGGCGAATAGAGGCGGCCCGACGCTTCGATGTCGACGGGCACGATTTCGCCCCCGAATCTCTTTACCTCTTCGGACGCGATCGTGAACGTCGAGACCGCCCGCGTGACTTCGACGTCGGCGAGCCCGCGCGGCTTGCCGGCCTCGGAAATGATGCGCTCGACGAAGTCGGCCCGGCGCTCCGAGATCTTTTGCGCCATCGAGGCGAGGAGCCGGCTTCTCATGAAGCGGCTGAGTTTACGGAGCTTAGCGAAGGCTTCGACGCTTGCGGCGGTCGCCTGTTCGACTTGCCGCTCGTCGCATTGGCTCATTTGGGCGACCACCGCTTGGCTGTAAGGCGACCGCACGTCCTGCTTCAGAGCGGCGTCTTGCCATTGTCCCGCGATCCAGAGTTTGTAGATTCGCGCGCTCATTTTGAAATCTCTTGAAGGCCTTGTTCCATGATCGTGAATCCGCGCTCGAGCTGGCCGTCTTCGATCACGAGCGGCATCAGCAGGCGGATGACGTTGCCGTAGGTACCTGCGGACATGATGATGAGGCCGTTTCGATTGCAATATGCCATCAGCGCCTTCGTGGCTTCGGGATTGGGCTCCTTCGATTTCGGATCCTTCACGAGTTCGATGGCCTGCATGGGCCCAAGGCCCCGCACATTTCCGATAACGGAGTATTTTTGCTGCCATCCACGGAGACGCGCCTCGATTTTTTCGCCAAGGCGCTTCGAGCGCGCTAGAAGGTCGCCCTTTTCAAAAAGCTCGAACACGGCCAGGGCGGCGGCGCAGGCGACGGGATTGCCGCCGTAGGTGCCGCCGATTCCGCCTTCGATCGGCGCATCCATGATTTCGGCGCGGCCGGTCACCGCCGAAAGCGGCATGCCGGCGGCAAGACCCTTCGCCAAAGTGATGAGATCGGGCTCGAGGCCGAGCTGCTCGCTGGCGAAGAGCGTTCCGGTACGGCCGAAGCCAGATTGAATTTCATCGGCGATCAGTACGGTGCCATTGCGTTTGCAAAACGACGAGAGCGACGCGAGAAAATCCTTCGGAAACGGAATGAAACCGCCTTCGCCGAGAACGGGCTCGAAGATGACGGCGGCGACCTTCGCGGGACCGATCTGCTGAATGAGCTCCTCGAATTTTGCGAAACACTCCGCGCTCACGCGCTCGGCGCCGCCCGGCCAGCGGTACGGGTCGGGATACGGCGCCCGGTATACTTCGGAGTTAAACGGGCCGAATCCCGTCTTGTACGGTTTGTCTTTCGCCGTCAGGGTCATGGCCATATACGTACGGCCGTGAAACCCGTGCTCGAACGAAACAATCGCGGGGCGATTGGTGAACGCGCGCGCGATCTTGATCGCGTTTTCGACGGCTTCGGCTCCACTGTTGGCGAGGAAGGTTTTTTTCTTAAACGAGCCCGGAGTCAGCTGATTGAGTTTTTCAGCGACTTGAACGTAGCGCTCGTAAGGCGTCACATTGAAGCTTCCGTGCACGAGCTCGGCCGCCTGCCTTTGAATCGCCTCGACGACGTGCGGGTTGCAGTGGCCGACGTTTACGACGCCGATGCCGGCCGCGAAATCGATCAGCTCGTTACCGTCGACGTCGGTGATCACGGCGCCTTTCGCCGACTTCGCGAAAATCTGCGTGCAATGAAACGGCCCGCGCGCGACCGCCTCATGTCGGCGCTTCATCAACTCTTCGCTTTTGGGACCCGGGATTTTCATCAGTACCAGCCGATCGGCGCTTCATCGAGGTTGATGTTGACTTGCTTGGTCTCGAGATAGCCTTCGATACCGTAGAGGCCGAGCTCACGGCCCGTGCCACTTTGCTTGTAACCGCCCCACGGAAGCTCGTTGAACGTCGGATGATACGTGTTGATCCAGGTGATACCCGCGCGGAGCTCTTTCACCACGCGAATGGCGCGGTTTATGTTGAGCGACCAGACGCCGGCGGCAAGGCCGTACTCGGTGTCGTTGGCGAGGCGAATGGCTTCGGCCTCGTCTTTGAACGGAATCACCGAAAGAACGGGGCCGAAGATCTCTTCGCGCGCGATCCTCATTGAAGGCTTCACGTCGTCGAAGATCGTCGGCTCGACGAAGTTGCCCTTTTCGAACTCTTTGCCCGCGGGCCGTTTGCCGCCGCACACGAGCTTCGCGCCCTCACTGATGCCGGCCTTGATATAGGCCTCGACTTTTTCGCGGTGAGCGGCTGATACGAGCGGGCCCATCTTCACGCCGGGCGTAAGGCCGTGGCCGAGCTTGATGCGCGGAACTTTTTTGACCATCGCCTCGACGAATTTCTTGTGAATCGAGGCTTCGACGAGCAACCGCGAGCCCGCCGAGCAGACCTCGCCTTGGTTAGCGAACGCGCCGAAGAGCGCGCCATCGACCGCCGACTCGAAATCGGCATCGGCGAAAACGATGTTCGGGTTCTTGCCACCGAGCTCGAGCGTGACTTTCTTCATGTTGCTCGTCGCTGCGGTTGCGATCTTGCGGCCGGTGAGCGTGCCGCCGGTGAACGCGACCTTGTCGATCTTGGTGCTGCTCGCGAGCTCTTCGCCGGCTCCGGCGCCAGGGCCGGCCACGATATTAACCACGCCGGCGGGCAGCTCGAGCTGCATGAGAATGCGCGCGAGCTCGAGCGCCGTGACGGGCGTGAGCTCCGACGGCTTCAGAACCGTCGTGCAGCCGGCGGCCAGAGCGGGCGCGAGTTTCCACGCGGCCATCAGAAGCGGATAGTTCCAGGGAATGATTTGGCCGCAAACGCCGACCGGCTCACGAAGCACGAAGCTCATCGAGTTGGCCGGAACCTGCATCGTCTCGCCGTGAATTTTGGTGGCGAGGCCGCCGTAGAATTCGAAGCAGTTCGCGGCGTCGGCGACGTCGAACTCGGCCTCGGCAAGCGGCTTTCCGCAGTTTCGGACTTCGAGCTCGGCCAAGAGCTTCGCTTCGGCGCGAATGGCATCGGCGATTTTGAAGAGAACCTTTCCGCGGTCGAGCGCCGAGGTCTTCCGCCAGGGGCCGTTATCGAACGCGGCGCGCGCGGCTTCGATCGCCTCGGCAACGTCCTCGCGGTTCGATTCCTGAACGACGGCCACCAGCTCGCCGCTCGCGGGATCGCGAATCTCACGCGTTCCGCCGCGGGCCTTTTTCCATTTTCCGTTAACGAGATTCTCGTACGTCTTCATATATTCCCCTTCAAACGTGATAGCGAGGGCCTTTGAATTTTCTGCGTGCGATCAGGAACCAGATGACCAGCAGCAAGGCAACGCAACCGCCGATATAGAGGCCCGCTTTGTCGTTCGGCGGAAGCACGAAAATAACCGAGATGAACGCGATCCAAACGATCGCGACCAGCGCGACGGGCGTGCTGAACGAACCGAGGTTCCAGGGACCTACTTCATCTTTCTTTACGATGAAGCGGCTGTAAAGTCTGGCCGCGATCGGCAGGCCGTAGGATATGTAAAGCGCGATCACAGCGATCGAGACGACCGCGCTATAAGCCTCGACTGACAAGCCCAATAGCAGGGCGAGCGCGCACAGGCCCCAGATCGCGTTGGCCGGCGTGCGGTGCTTCGGCTCGATCTTCGCCCAGATATGCGAGAACGGCAGGCCGCCGTCGCGGGCGAACGCGTAAACCATGCGCGAAGCCGAGGTCATCGCGGACAAACCGCAAAGCCACATCGCGCCTGCGATCAGCCACGTGATGGCCGTGCCCATCTCACCGAGGCGGGCCTTTAACAAGGGAACGAACGCGCCGTCACCGAGTGCCGCCGCGGCCGATAGATCGGTGATCGTAAGGGTCACCGCCGCCAGCATCAAAAAACCGAAGACGACCGAGATCACCACCGCGAGAAAAATTCCCCACGGCGCCGTCTTGCGCGGATTCACTGTCTCTTCGGAAACGTGCGCCGAGGCGTCGTAACCGGTCAGCGTCCACTGTGCGAGCAGCAGGCCCACGAGAAAGCTGTACTTCGGGTCGTAGCCATCGGTGTTGTGGAATGTCGTGAGAAACTCGATGGGTTGGTTGAAGCCCGCGTATGCCAGCGCGCCGAGCAGCAGAAACACGACGGCGATGTGGTACCAGGCCGAAAAATTGTTGAGCATAGCCACCACATGAATGCCAATATGATTGAGTATCGAATGCGAGAGGAGGAGGCTCGCGTAGATTCCCATCGTCTGGATGGGCGTGGGCGTGATCTCGAGAATGCTAATCAAGAATAGCGTCAAACCGTAATCGATGCCGGCAAGAATGGCGAACTGCCCGATCGTATTGAACATCGCCGTGAACCAGCCGAGCGTGCGGCCGCCCAAGAAGGAGGCCCAGTGATAGAGAGCGCCGGCCGTAGGATACGCGCTCGCGAGCTCCGCCATCGACAAAGCCACCGTCATCGTGAAAATCGAAACAATGATCCAGCCGACGGTGATCTGAAACGGGCCGCCGTGCTGAAGGCCGTAGCCGTACAGCTGGGTCGCGCCTGTCAGAATGGAAATGATCGAAAAGCTGATCGCGAAGTTCGAGAAGCCGCCCATGTCGCGGAAAAGCTCCTGCGCATAGCCCAGCTTTTTCAGGTCCTGCGCGTCCTGTTCTTGCTGACTCAGACTCATTTGAATGTCCTTGTTAATGGGCGGTAACCATAACGGATTTGCCCGAAGACGACGAATGCAAACGCGCGAATTTGAAATTTTTCTTCAAATTTGAACCATTTAGGCGCGCGAAATCACGGGATATAGGTTGCAACGTACTGGGCACCGTCTTACAAGAAATGCATATGCGCAAATCGTGGCTTCTACTCGTCATTCTGATTCTGGTTCTGATCAGCTCTGGATATGTGCTGATCAATTACTACAGCTTCGTTTTCGCTCGCACCGTAACAGGTGAGATCGTGGCGGTCGAAAAGATCACCGACAACACCGCCATCCTGAGCGGCCGGCAAGTCGACCCGTCCCAGCTGTTCTCATATGCCGTCGCGATCAAAGGCCTTGATGGCGAGATTGTCACCGCGAGCAGCGAGGATCGCCAGTGGGCCGTCGCCCAAAAGGGCCAGTGCGCCGAAGCCAAGTTCTATCCTTATCCGCCGTGGGATCTCGACAAAGCGGGGACCTATCACAACGCCCGCTTGCGTCGGCTGTTCGACTGCCCCGGGCAAAAGTAACGATGAACCCGATTCTGCGCCCGCTGCTCTGGCTGGTTCTACTTCTGCAGACGCCC
>DASUEL010000747.1:0-5119 GCA_036275095.1 Bdellovibrionales bacterium | reverse complement strand
AGAAGCTGATCTTCGAGGCGTTCCAGCAGGCCGACGGCACCACGAGCCGCAAGTACGGCGGCACGGGGCTGGGCCTAACGATCAGCCGCGAGATCGCGCTCCTCTTGGGCGGTCTCATCGAGGTTGAGTCGGTGCCCGGTCAAGGCAGCAAGTTCACCCTGTATCTGCCTCAGCGCTACAAGGGCAGCGCCGAAGTTTCGAACCGAACCACCGAGCCGGTTCCGGAGATTCCGCCGCTTGGCGACGGCGTCGACTTCACCGGCCGCCGCGTGCTCGTCGTCGACGATGATATGCGGAACGTCTTCGCGCTCACGACCATTCTCGAAGCGCGCGGCATGAAAGTGCAGTACGCCGAAAACGGCAAGGTCGGCGTAAAGATGCTGAAGGAGAACCCCGAGATCGACCTCGTGCTCATGGACGTCATGATGCCCGAGATGGACGGTTTCGAGGCGACCCGGGCGATTCGAGAGCTTCCGCAGTTCGCGGGGCTTCCGATCATTTCACTGACCGCGAAAGCGATGAAGGGCGATCGCGAGAAGTGCTTGGCCGCCGGAGCTTCGGATTACATCACGAAGCCCGTCGACCCGCAGAAACTTCTGGCACTCATGAATGTCTGGTTTAAAAAGGCTAAAGAAGTGTCCTCTGTGAGCGTGAACTGATGAAAGTAAATATCCTTCTGGTCGATGATCGGCCAGAAGGGTTGTTGGCCCTCGAAGCGGTGCTCAACAATCCTGATTACAACCTGGTTAAAGCGAATTCGGGTGAGCAGGCGCTGGCGCGCGTGCTCGAAATCGACTTTGCCGTCATTTTGCTCGATGTGCAAATGCCGGGTATGGATGGGTTTGAGACCGCCTCGCTGATCAAACAGCGCGAGCGCTCGAAAGATATTCCGATCATTTTCGTGACCGCGATCAGCAAAGAAGCGCATTTCGTTTATCGCGGCTATGAAGCGGGCGCGGTCGACTATTTGTTCAAGCCATTCGATCCGCACATTCTGAAATCGAAGGTCGCGGTTTACGTCGATCTTCACCGCAAGAACCACCAAATCAAAATGCAGGCCGAAGCGCTTCGCGAGAGCGAGCGCCGGGAGCGCGCAAGGCAGCTCGCGGCCCTTGAGCTCGAGTCGCTCAGCCGCTACCGAAACCTTGCCGACGCCGTTCCGCACATCGTTTGGAAGTGCCAGGTTGACGGAACGCTCGACTACTGCAACCGGGTCTGGACGAACTACACCGGCCTCGGCCTCGATCAAAGCAGCGGCAACGGCTGGAAGACGGCCTTTCACCCCGAAGACCTGCGTCAGCTCGAAGCGACGTGGGCCATGGCCACCGTTCGCGGCGAAAGCTTTGAAACCGAGTGCCGCATCCGCAGGCAAGATGACAAGAAATTCCGCTGGCATCTTTTGCGAGCGGTCCCCGAATATTACGCCGCCAACAACGTCTCGAGCTGGGTGGCCACGGCCACCGACATTCATGATCGCAAAGCAATGGAGCGCGATTTGATTCGCGCCAAAGACGAGGCGGCGGCCGCCAACCGCGCGAAGAGCAACTTTCTGGCGAACATGAGCCACGAGATCCGCACTCCGCTGGGAGCCGTTCTCGGTTTCGCCGAGCTCATGGCCAACCCCGACCAGACTCAGGCCGAACGCTTGCACTGTCTCGCGACCATTAAACGAAACGGCGAGCTGCTCTCGCGCCTGATCAGCGACATTCTCGATCTCTCGAAAGTCGAAGCGGGCCATCTGCAGATCGAGCGCGTGCAGTTTCCGCTCCCCGACACGATCGTGGCGGTCGTGGGCACGCTCGATCAGACGGCTAAAGAAAAGGGCATCACGCTCGACCTCAAAACGGCGGGCATGCTGCCCGCCAAAATCCATTCAGACCCGACCCGCTTGCGGCAAATTCTCTTTAACATCATCGGCAACGCCATCAAGTTCACTCAGAAAGGCGGCGTGCACGTCGAGGTGAAATACGACCGGCCCTCGAATAAAATGCAAATCGACGTGACTGACGAAGGCACGGGCATCGAAGCCGCGCAGGCCGAAAAGATCTTCAAGCCCTTCATGCAAGCCGACAGCTCCACGACCCGAAAATTCGGCGGAACGGGCCTCGGCCTGTCACTGTCGCGCAAACTGGCGCGCGCACTGGGCGGCGATGTTGAGCTTACGCGAAGCGAGCCTGGTAAAGGCAGCACCTTCAGCGTCACGATCGATGCCGGCTCTGTCGATGGCGAAGTTTTCGTACAGGGCGTTCAATGGCCGCTCGACCTCAAAAATCAGCGCCCGTCCGCCGCGACTCAGTCCCGCTCGCTCGACGGCATTCACATTCTTCTCGTCGAAGACTCGCAAGACAATCAAGTGCTTCTCACGCGCTTTCTGACGCTCGCGGGCGCCAAGGTCGAAGTCGCCGAAAACGGCGAAGAGGGCGTCAAGAAAGCATTGGGCGGCGACCATCATGTCGTGCTGATGGACATCCAGATGCCGGTACTCGACGGCTATCAGGCCACCCAGCAGCTTCGGCAAAGCGCCTTCGAAAAACCAATTCTCGCGCTGACCGCGCATGCTCTCAAAGAGGAGCGGGAGCGCTGCCTGCAGGTCGGTTGCGATGATCACCTGACGAAGCCGGTCGACCGCAAAGCGCTCTTGGACATCGTCGCCTCATACGCTCAAAAGACGATGCTCAAAGCGGCCGCGGTGACCGAAGACCGCATTTCGGTTCACTGACTTCGCCTCACTTCAGCACACTGATAATCCAAGACGTTACTAAACTTTCAGGCGTTTTGTTCTGGCCCCAAGACACGGATGAAAACGAGATCGACACTTTGGACCGGTTTCGCAAACCTCGCGTCCACTCTGGTTTTAAGGCCCCCGCCGGCCTGGTAAAATTGAAGAACGGGGGACCACACTATGAAGCCACTGAAGGCCTCGAAGCTCCTTGCACTTCTGCTCCTTTGCGCGGCATGCACGACGAAGTACTCCTTCGTGAACGTGCCGCCGGGCTTTGATCAAGCGGCCTCCCTTCCGCCCGAAGGCACTTACGTTTGCGATCCGTTCGATGCCGGCCCCAAAGCTTCGCTTCAAACAGGCATCATCGGAAGCCTTCACTATCTCGACGCGAGCCAGCCGCAATACAGCAGCGTGCGCGACTACCTTCAGTTCGGGCACGCGATCAACGACGTCATGCTCATCATGAACCGGCTCTACGTGCCCACACGTCCCTTCGACCGCGGCTTCACCACTCTGGGAGGCGACGTGCTTCGCAATGAGTCGGGTGAGGCGCTCATCGAATGGTTCGCCGTGGACATGCGCACGCGCTTGGGCCTTGGGCCCACCGACGCGCCAGGCGCCTATCAGCTCGCACTCATAACAGATGACGGCTCGATCCTCACGGTTGGCGACGGCGCCGGTACCGAGCTCATCAACAACGACGGGTTTCACTCCACCAAGATGAAATGCGCGACCCAGCCGCTCGATTTTCAGCCAGGCTCCACGATTCCCGCCCGCATCGAATACTTCCAGGGGCCGCGCACGCATATTTCTTTAGTCCTGATGTGGCGCCCCTGGCCAGCCAACCCGGCAGACGTCAACGACCCCGAGTGCGATCAGAGCGGCAACGACCATTTCTTCGACTCGACCCAGAACCCGTCGGCTCCGCGCCAGGCCTACAACGACCTGCTCGCGCGTGGCTGGAGGCCGATGTCGGCCCAGAATTTCTACATGCCGGGTAGCATTTTGAATCCGTGCGAATAAGATAAAGAGATGAGCGAATCGGCCGCCGGCCGCAGACCCAACATCTTATTCATGTGCGTTGCGAACTCGGTGCGAAGCCAGATGGCCGAGGGCCTCGCGCGCATCATATTCGGCGATAAGGCACATATTCAGAGCGCGGGCGCTTTCGCTTATGACCTGCACCCCGTCGCCGTGCGCGTGATGGGCGAGATCGGCATCGACATCTCCGATCAGCTTTCTAAAAGCGTCGATACGATCAACCTATCGGACATCGATATCATCGTGGTTCTCTGCAAGGAGCAGGTTTGCCCGCCGAACACTCCGAAGGCCAAGCGCTACGAGTGGCCGATGCCCGACCCGTCCCAGCCCGCGAAAACCGACGAAGAGCGCCTCAAGCGTTTTCGTGACGTGCGCGACGAGCTTCAGAAGAAAATAGAGGAGCTCCTGAAGGAGCTCGGGTTTTAGCGTGATACTATTCAAGTACAGGGCGCATGCGGCTTCACTTCTCGTTCTCACGTCGCTCTCGGGCGCATCCGCGCTCGAACGCTCACGTATTGAGGCCGTAGGGTTCGCTAGTGAGACGGTCTTGATCTATCGCGAGCTCGATCCCGCCTGCGAGTGCCAAAAAGGAAAATGCGTTTTTGAGGACGAGGGTGGAAAGGCCGCATGCGAACCCCTGCTCTTTTATTCAATCGATCTTAAGACTGATAAAACGGCCAAGATCGCAAGCGAGTCAGCCGCTCGGGCCGAAGCCAAGGGCCCACCGCCCAAACTCGAGCCCTTTCCCTTGGCCCTCGACGGCGAAGTCCTGACCGCGTCGCTTGGAGCGGATTGCCAAAGAGAATACGAACATTTCGCCGGCCAAAAAGAAGCGGCCGTTTGTGAGGTCTTTCTGAGCTCTGACAGCCGTGGTACCAAGACGGTCGCCAAAATTCAGTTCTGGCCGAGCCCGAATTACGCGTTCAAAGTGCTAGGCTATTTTGCCAGCCCGCGAAAGTCGCGTATTGCGGTTGTCGTTCAAGAGAGCCGTTATCACTTCGAGGGTGAAATGAGGACGCACCAAAAAATATTCGGTGCGGACTTGAAATCGAGATTTAAAAAGTAAAATTGCGAATGGCTGCGGGGCCCGGCGTGCTCGCTGACTCAGAGAATCTTCTGTTTGGGCGGATGGTGCCGGTCGCGCACGTCGCTCGTGAGCTTGATGATTCTCATCATCTCGACCGGGTCGTCCGTGACATGCACCCAGGAGAGATCGGAGGCGTCGATCGTGCCGGATTTCACCATGGTTTCACGAAGCCAGTCGAGAAAACCCTTCCAGTAGTCCGTGCCCATCAAAACCACCGGGAAACGATGAAGTTTGCCGGTTTGGATGAGCGTCAGGGCTTCGGTGAGCTC
>DASUEL010000746.1:0-3678 GCA_036275095.1 Bdellovibrionales bacterium | reverse complement strand
ATAGACAGGAACAGACTTAGGCGAAGCGCTGATCGCGCGTTCGGCTCAGGCGCTGAACCGCTTCGACCAAATGGCGTGTGTCGACCGGCTTCGCGATATGCATTTGAAAGCCCGCGCGAACGGCGGCGGCTTTGTCTTCCTCGGCGGCGAACGCAGTCAGGGCTGCGGCGGGAACGCGCCGGGCCCACTCCTCGTTGAGCTGCCGGATCTTCTTGATGAGCGTGTAGCCGTCTTCGCCCGGCATGCTGATGTCGCTCAACAAAACGTCGGGATGTATGTGCTTCAGCCGCTCCAGCGCTTGGGACGCGCTCGACGCGGTCTCGACGCGCGCGCCGAACTTTCGCAGAATGGTCGCGACCAGGCCAAGAACGTCGGGCGCGTCGTCGACGACCAGCACCCGCAAGTCTTGAAGCGGTTTCAAAGTCGCGTCGGCCGGTTGCGCCGCCGGTACCGCCACCGGCATTTGCTCCGCGAGCGGCAGGCTCACGTAAAAACGCGCGCCGCGGCCCACGCCCTCGCTCGACGCGGAGACGGTTCCGCCGTGGAGCTCGGTCAGATGCCGCACGATCGCCAGACCCAGTCCGAGGCCGCCGTGACGGCGCGTGCGGCTGCCGTCTTGCTGACTGAACTTCTCGAACAAGTGAGGCATGAACCCCGGCGAGATGCCTTCTCCCGAATCTGCGACACAAATCACCGCATTCGAATTCTCGGCAGTGAGCTTCACGGACACGGTGCCGCCACCGGGCGTGAATTTGATCGCGTTCGAAATGAGGTTCCACAAGATCTGTTGAATGCGGCCGGAGTCGCCCCATACAAATGTAGCGACTTGAGGCAAATCGAGCCGAATCGAAATCGACTTGGCGATCGCGGCGAGCTGCGCCGACTCGGTCACGGAGCGGGCAACCTCATTGAGGTTCACCTTTTCTCGTTTCAAAACCATTTTGCCGGTGATGATGCGCGATACGTCGAGCAGCTGATTGATGAGCTCCGTTTGCGCCTTGGCGTTGCGATAAATGGCGCCGGCGGCATCAGCTTGCTCGCGCTTGTTGAGCTCATCGGTCTGAAGAAGCTCCGAAAAGCCCAAGATCACGTTGGCCGGCGTGCGAAGTTCGTGCGAAAGCGTGGCTAGAAATTCGTCTTTGAGGCGGCTCGTCTGCTCGGCTTCGCGGCGGAGTTCGTCGGCTTCAGCTTCAGCCCGTTTGCGCTCCTGAATTTCGGTTTTCAGCGCTTCGTTCATGCGCGCCAGCTCGCGCACGCGCCACTTGTAATAAATCGTGTCGTTGTAAATCGTCTCGAATGACCGTCCGTAACGGTAAGCGGTCGCGACCGCATAGCCCAGAATCAGAAAGCCCGCCGCCGAAATCGTGTGCGCGAACCACCACATCGCGTTCCAAGGAGTGCCCAGCAAGAACGCGATGGAGGCCTGCACGAAAAACGCCTGCGCGACCAGATGATAGTTCATGAGCGTGGTGCGAACCCTGGAGAGCGCGATGACCGCGACCGACCCCAATGAGATCAGTGCCGCGCTGTATTCGAGCAAATTGAGCAGCGAGCGCTCGATCGGAAACCAAACGGCCGACGCGGTTAATCCGCACGCGAGCATGAACGCGAAGAGTGCGTGTGAGCCGCGGTGGTCGATTCGTTTTCTCGTCTCACTCTCACCGAGGTGCAGGACTCCGACGAGCAGGTAGGAGGCGACCACGAGGCGTGAGACGGGGCCGAAGATTCCGAACAAAACCGGGTTGAAGTCACTCCAGCGCGCGAAGATGCCGTAGGGAGCGGTGAGGATCGCGTAAGCCATGAACCCGATTGATACATAATAAATAAAGGGACTGCGTGTACGAGCGTAGCCGCGAAACGAAATGAACGAGAGCACGGCGGAGATCAACACGCTGAGGGTCGCGTTGAACTCATGAAACCCGTAGCGGCGATACTCGGTCTCGCTGTCGGTGAACATCAAAAAGATTGTGACGCCGACCAGGGGAACAATGCAGACCAGAGCCTTCATGAGCGAGATATAACTGTGAATGAGGCTTTCGGCCGTGCGGCGGCGTAAGCTTGTCTGCATACACATGTAAGTAGCCAAAATCTTGCGCAGCCGGGAGTCGGCAAGTGTTAAGAATTGGCGAGCTTTGGATGCAAATGTCTTTAAGATCTAAGCTTCTTGAAACGCGTTTTACGCGTCTTCAGCGAGACAGAACCTGTAAGATCTTTAATGAGCGGCCCGACGTCGAGATTCGGGCAGTTCTGACGCAAAAAATTTGCAAAATCGGCGTCGCGCTCGAACTTCAAATCGACGCGCGCGAGGTAGGTTTTTCCATAGGGATCGGTCGCGTACGTATATCTAAACAGGCGCTCGTTTGTTTGCTCGCACGTGCGGCCGCGGCTGTCGGAAATCAGCGATGTGCGCGTCGGGATGGAATGCCCGACTTCACCCACGAGGTAGCCGGTGTCGATGACGAGGCCGCCCTGCGCAGTCACCTCCACGCCGCCTTCGTTCTGCCCGTGGATGCGCGGGTCCTCTTTCAGTTTGAGGCTCGTTAGGTTGGCTTTGTGACGGGCGTCTTTGTAGTCGAATACCAGGCGGTCGCCGGTCGAAGCCGTGATGACGGCTCCGGATCGGGTGAACGCGTAGGTCGGGTTGATTTTACGTGGAAAGAAGAAGTAGCTGCGGCTCGCGGTATTCGTTGAGACCGGGCCGGGACCGAAGTTATTGAAGACCATCAGCAGACCCGAAGAAAAGAACGAGTAGCTGCGCCAGCGAGTGCCTTTGTTGCTGGGGCTCACCATGACCGCGCACGTGCCCATCGACTTATAAAAAAACGATTGAGCCTGCAGGCCCTGGTACATGTCGACTTTGCCGGGACAGTCGGCGGGACACGTAGGTGCGGCCTCGAGCCGACCGAACGAGAGGAACACCAGTGCCATAACTGCCAAGTCTGCCGAAACGCGTGCGATCATGGGTGATTAAAAACCAGATCGCGCGTTTGAATTCAAGCCGGGACTAGCACCCTTGTGTGAATTTCCAGGTACAATCGGCCATATCGAGGGCGGAGGCCGGGGGCGGCGCCCGATCGACATAAAGCTTGTGCAGGAGCAGTGTCGTAACGACCATGCCCACCAGAATATCGACCTTTTTGCTGAGCGCGGAGCCGCGGGGGAGCAGCGGCCATAAGATCCGCAGGAGCTTCACGAAACGGGGCATGAAAATCTCCGTTCGATCGACATATCGCGAGTCAAGGGTATCATTGACCAGCTCCCGCCCGGCCGGCGTCTTATAGAGCGTACGCCAGCTCGGCGTCACGAACGGATGCTTGTGCTCCCGCTTCAGAAATTCGGGGAGCTCGCCGGCGAAGGCCTCGCGCAGAAGTAGCTTCTCGCGTAACTCTTCGACGTTCATGAAGTGGCGCGGCGGCACGGTCGCCACGAACTCGACCAGATCGCGGTCGAGAAACGGAGTGCGTCCTTCGATCGAGTGAGCCATCTCCACGCGATCGCCGAGAGTCGGAATGATGTACTGGCTGAGCTGGGCGTAGCTTATCACTTTCGAGGCGTTGAACGGATCGAGTCCCCGCACTTCGCCGGTGAAACGATCGTTGAACATTTCGATCGGCGTGCGGCGGGAGGCCCCGAGCCACACGCGCGGGTGCATCAGCTCGTCGGTGAAATCGCTGGCTT
>DASUEL010000745.1:0-2802 GCA_036275095.1 Bdellovibrionales bacterium | reverse complement strand
CGGCGGCGAAGAGGACGGTGGCCAACCCGCGCAAGCATTGCCTCTGGGCTTGTGAAATACAAAGAAACTTGTGAAATACAAGCCAGAGCGCGATTAAGCGCGAACCAGCCTTGGGCGCGGCTGATGGGGTTGCGGCGATTTCGGCCAGTAACATCGATGCCTCCGGACCTGAGCCGGGTTAGAGCAAACGGCATACCCCGGCCTGCCCTGTTTGCCTCCCATAGGTGGGAGCTGGACCGGAGTCGAAAGGCTAGCTGTGTCTGGGGTTTATACGGATGCCGCGAAAGGGCGCCCGCGGTTAGGAGCGCGCGGCTTGGCCGAGGCGGTCGAGCATCTTACCGTAAATGCCATCGAAGCCGCCGTTGCTCATGATCAGCACGACGTCCCCGGGCTTGGCCTCCCGGCCGACGAAGTCGACGATTTCCTGCACGTTCGGAAGCAGTTTGGCGCGGGTCCCGCCCTTATGCAGATCGCTGACCAGCTCCTCGGAGGAGAAGCGGTCAGTTTCGGCGAGCGCCGCCTGGTTGAAAGGCTGGGCGAGCAGGACGTCCCAGGGCCCTGAGAACGCATTGACGTAATCCTTTTGAAAGACTTTGCGACGGCTCGTCGCTGAGCGCGGCTCGAAGATCGCGAACAAGCGGCGGTCTTTGAAGCGTTCATGAATTGATTCGATCGTGACCTTTACCGCCGTCGGATGATGCGCGAAGTCCTCGATGACCGTGATGCCGTTCGGTTTGCCCAGTATCTCCTGGCGGCGCTTCACGCCTTTGAACGTTCGCAAGCCGGTTTTGATCTTATCGACCGGCCAGCCGAGGTTTTTCGTCAGCACGTAAACCGCGAGCGCGTTGGCGACATTATGGCGTCCGAAGATCGAGATCTGCACGGTGTCTTCCGTTTGCCCGTGCCTGACGACTTCGAACTCGCAGTACTGCTCGGTGAAGCGGATATTGCGGGCCTGGTACTCCCCGTTTTCAATTCCGTACGTCAGGACTTTCTTCGCTTTCGCGTGTTTCACGACTGACGGCGTGTTGGCGTCATCGGCGAACGACACGATGATGCCGTCTTCGGGCACGATGTCCATCAGGCCGTTGAACGCCTTCTTTACGTCGTCGAGGTCTTTGTAAATATCGGCATGATCGAACTCGACGCTCGTGAGAATGACGTAACGGGGCCGGTAAAACAGAAATTTCGGGACCTTCGCGAAAAATGCCGTGTCATATTCGTCGCCTTCGATCACGAAGTAATCGCCGCGCGGAAGCTCGAACGAAGTATCGAAATTTTGCGGCTTTCCGCCGATCAGAAACCCCGGGTCTTTGCCGCACTCTTTCGCTACCCAGGCTGCCATCGCGGTGGTCGTAGTCTTGCCGTGCGTGCCCGCGATGACGATACTTTTTCGGTCTTCGATGACGAAGCGGCCCAAGGCGTCGGGAAGACTCGTATACGGAATGTCAGTCTCAAGCAGCGCTTGAACTTCGTCGTGCTTGCGGGTCATCACGTTCCCGACAATGACGAAATCGGGCCTAGGCGTGAGATTTTCGCGCTTGTAGCCTTCTTTGATTTTGATGCCGAGCTTTTCGAGCTGAGTCGACATCGGCGGGTAAACGTTTTGGTCCGAGCCCGTGACTTTATAGCCCATCGCCTTCAAAAGACCCGCGAGACCGCCCATGGCGGTTCCGCAGATGCCCATCATGTGAATGTGAGATCCTGGTTTTAGCTGCATCCCTTTAGTTTTTCACACAAGAACGCTAAAACCAAGTGCGCGGCCCGTCACCTACGGCCGAATCTTCGCGCCCGTCTTGACGGTCAGCACGCGGCCTTCGAGCCGGGCTTCTGTATTGAACGGAACCGGCCTTTGAACGTGGCCATGGCCTGAGCGCAGGCCGGTGTAAACCGGAATCTTGACCGTTGCTGCGAGCTCGTCGATGGCGTCTTTCCACATTTTTCGGCCGGTGTCGGGCTCGGTGCCCCCGACAAACTCGCCGAACACGACGGCGGAGGCCTCGTCGAACACTCCCGAGAGCTTGAAGTTCTGAAATTTACGATCGACGCGATAGCCGCGCTCGTTCACTTCCTCGATGAACAAAATCTTGGAGCGGGCCTCGATCTGCCAGGGCGTACCCTGCTGCCCGGCGATCACTTCGAGGTTGCCTCCGGTAAGGCTTGAACGAATGCGTCCATGGGAGCGTGCGTACTTGTTTTTCGGCGTGAGCCGGTAGCTGAGCTCGTCAACTCTGCCGAAGAGCACGCGCTCCACCTCCGAGCGCTCGAGCCGTTTCGGATGATCCCCGCCCATGCGCGCGAGCACTGGACCATGGACGGTCGGCCAATTCCATTCTTGGTTCAGAAAAATATGAAGTGAGGTGATGTCGCTAAGGCCCAAGAGTAGCTTGGTCTGTTTCGGAGCGCGCGCTTTCGCGAGCATGGGCAGAAGGCGCATGCTTCCGTAGCCGCCCCGTATGGCCCACACGGCCCTTGAGTCCGGGCTCAACAAACTCTTGAGCAAGTGCTTCAAACGGTATTGATCTGAATTCGAAAACACGAAGCGCTTGTCATAGAGATCTTTCGGGACGCGGGGCACGAGCCCGAGTGATTTGAGGTACGCAACACCCTGGCGAAGCTCCTGCGGAGTCGAAGCCGACGCAGGGGCGACAATGTCGACGACGTCGCCTGCTTGCAACGGAATCCAGGTCTTGTTTGTGTACGCGGGCAAGAGGCCTCCAGCGAGAGGTTCAAGTTTCACATGAACGTGGCTTCAGTAAAATTATGAACCTGGGATGGCGCCCTTGTCGAGTCTATTGGACC
>DASUEL010000744.1:0-14767 GCA_036275095.1 Bdellovibrionales bacterium | reverse complement strand
AGCTCAATGAAGAGCAGCTCACTTACTTCAGGCGGAAGTTCGGCGTTTTGTTTCAGAATGCCGCGCTCTTCGACGACATGACCGCTATCGAAAACGTCATGTTTCCGATCAAAGAGCACCGGCACGACTTAAAGCGGGTTCAAATTTACGAAGAGGCGGCGGCTCGACTAAAGTTGGTGGGCCTCAGCGAA
Source organism: Bdellovibrionales bacterium (assembly GCA_036275095.1). Lineage (GTDB taxonomy): Bacteria > Bdellovibrionota > Bdellovibrionia > Bdellovibrionales > DASUEL01 > DASUEL01. Next base: position 14,576 of record DASUEL010000744.1, on the reverse strand, counting down.
AAGGATTTCTCCAAACTGCCTTCGGAGCTGAGCGGCGGTATGCGCAAACGCGTGGGCCTCGCCCGCGCCATAGCCCTTGATCCAGAAATACTAGTCTACGATGAACCGACCACAGGTTTAGATCCCATTATGACCGAAATGGTAGATAATTTAATACTGGATACACATAAGCACCGTGATGGTCTGACATCGATCATCGTATCTCACGATTTGTCAGCGGCATTTAGGATTGGCGACTATGTGGCAATGTTGGATAAAGGAAAGATCCTGCTCTATGGAACCCCGAAAGATTTCATGGAGTCCGACATTGAGCTCGTGCGACGGTTCGTCTCCAAAGGCATTCACAGAGAAATCGATTAATGAAACGGGCTTCACGCGATGCTGAAGCTCTTACGCTCGACCGAATTTCGCGTCGGCTTTCTCGTTCTGATCGTGAGCGTGCTCGTCGGCATTCTCTCGCTGCAGGCAACTGAAGACCCGGGTTTCGTCGGCGGCTCCAAAATGCTTTTCTTCAGGCTCGATGACGCCAGCGGACTCATCCAGCGCGGCGCCGTCAAGGTCGCGGGCATCAATGTCGGCGTGGTCAAGAAGATCACCCTCGACCGCGGCAAAGCGCGCCTCGATCTGTCGATTCGCAAAGACGTGCCGATTACGACCTCAGCCCGCGTGGAAGTGCGGCCAAACGGCATTCTCGGCGACAAATACATCGAGGTCGTCCCGGGGAATCCCGATGATCCCGAGATTCCCGACGGCGGTGAAATCACTTCGGTCGACAACAAAGGCTCGATGGACGCGCTCCTCAAAGAAGTGGGCCGCATCACCAAGTCGATCGGCGACATCGCAGACGAGCTCAAAGACGCGACCCGCGACGGCGGCGACCCGAAGGGCCCGCTCGGCCGCATCGTGCGCAACATCGACAAACTGACCGCTGACCTCGCCGAAATTTCGGGCGAGAACAAAGAAAAGATCAACGAAATCGTGGCCAATGTCCGCGACATCAGCGACACGATCGACGGCATCGTGAACGACGACGGGCCGAACGGGCTCAAAGCTTCGTGGGACAAAGTCGCGAGAAGCATCGATAAGGTCGAGCGCTCGCTCGCCAACGTCGAAGAGATCACCGACAAAGTCAACTCCGGCAAAGGCACCATCGGCCGTCTCGTCAATGACGAGCAGACGGTCGAGAAGATCAACACGGCGATCGACGGCGTGAACAAGTTCGTTGGCGGCGCCAACAAGCTGCAGACCACGCTGGACTTCCATTCCGAGTACCTCATGGAGCAAGGCCTGACCAAGAGCACGGTGGGCGTCAGAATCCAGCCCGGTCTCGATCGTTATTACGAGATCGCGATTGTTGACGATCCAAAGGGCGTGGTGGAGCGTACCGACACCACGCTCACGACCAGTCCCGGTCAGCCTGGTGAGACGACCACCACGAGCCGCGAAATCAAGGCCTTTCACAATCGCGTAAAATACACGGCGCTGTTCGCCAAGAATTTCTATAACTTCACCGTCAAAGCCGGTCTGATCGAGAACACCGGGGGCCTCGGATTCGATTACTATATGCTCCGCCGCCAAATGCGTCTTTCGTTCGACGCGTTCGATCTCTCGAACAGCCCGGCGCATTTAAGAGCGTTTCTACGTTACTATTTCTACAAAGGTGTGTATGTAGTTGGAGGGTCAGACGACTTCTTGAGCCGTACTGGAACCTCCTCATCGTTCGCCGGCGCGGGAATCGACCTGACCAACGACGACCTCAAAGTCCTCATGGGCAAGTTGTCGTTCTAAAACAACCCGGGCCTTCAGCTGAGCCCGGCACACGACGGGTTCTCGCATGCACACATTCAAAAACGCACTGGTCAGTGTTTCCGACAAAGCCGGCCTCGCCGAATTTCTCAAGCCCCACGCCGAGCGCGGGCTGCGTATCGTCTCTACGGGCGGTACCGCCAAGTACCTTCGCGAAAACGGGTTCAAGGTGGTTGAAGCCGCCGAGCAAACCGGGTTTCCCGAAGTCATGGACGGCCGTGTACGAACGCTTCATCCGCACATTCACATGGCGCTGCTGGCGCGCAGCTGGGCCGAAGAAGACCTGGGGCTTCTGCGGTCGCGAGGGCTCGAGCCGTTCGACCTCGTGATCGGAAACCTGTATCCTTTCGAGGCCTCCTTGCAAGACAACGAAGGTGAGCGCGAGCTCGTCGAAAACATCGACATCGGCGGGCCGGCGCTTCTGCGCGCGTCGGCGAAGAGCTTCGAGCGCATCACAGTGATATGCGATCCGAAAGATTACGAATGGATCCGCGAGAAGTCCGAGCTCACGCTCGAAGACCGGCGAATGCTGGCTTCGAAGGTCTTCGCCCACGTTTCATCTTACGATGCCATGATCGCCAATCACTTCGCGGGAGGGCACGTACACGAAAACTACGGCTGGGGCGGCAGTCTCGTGCAAGAGCTGCGCTACGGAGAGAACGCGCAACAAAAGGCTTACTGGTTCCGCGAGCGCGGAGCTTCGTTCGGCCTTCACGACGCGAAAATCATTCAAGGCAAGCCGCTATCTTACAATAACATTCTCGACCTCGATGCCGCGGTCGCGACCGTTCGGGAGTTCGAAGAGACGTGCGCCGTCGGCGTGAAACATAACAATCCTTGCGGTGTTGCGACCGGCACGACGGCGTTCGAAAGCGTCAACCGCGCGCTCGCGGCCGATCCGGTCAGCATTTTCGGCGGCATCGTCGCGTGCAATCGTCCTATTGACGCCGATTGCGCGCAGGCATTGGCTAAAGTCTTTCTCGAGTGCGTAATCGCGCCGGCCTATTCGGCGGAGGCGCTCCAGATTCTTTCGTCGAAAAAAAATCTCAGGCTGCTCGAGTGGCCCGATCTCAACCGAAAGCCCGCAGGCTTCGAAATTCGCGCCGTCACCGGGGGCGCCCTTCTGCAGGCGCGGGACGAGATACGCGCGTGGGATCCGACCTGGAAAGTGATTGGCGAAGCGCCGTCTAAAGCCGTCATCGACGATCTGATGTTCGCCTGGAAGGTCTGCGCGCACCTCAAGAGCAATGCGATCGCGCTGGCCTCGGACGGAGTCACGCGAGGCCTAGGTATGGGCCAGGTCAACCGGGTCGATGCGGTCAAGCAGGCGCTCGGGCGGGCCAAGGAGCATGGCGGCTCGACCAAGGGCCCTCTTGTCATGGCCAGTGACGCGTTTTTTCCGTTCCCGGACTCGATCGAAGCGGCCGCGGCGGCCGGAGTCAAATGGGTGATCCAGCCCGGAGGATCTGTCAAAGATCCGGAGGTTGAAGAAGCTGCCAAAAGACTTAGAATAAATATGATTATGACGGGCGAGCGGCATTTCAGACATTGATGGCAAAATCGATTTGCAGGGCCTGCAAGACGAACGAAGTCCCACCCCATTTGGAAGATAGGGGACTGAGCCTTTGCTTCGTCTGTCAGAGTGACAAACAGGCTCTGAGCCGGGTACTCCAGCCGCAATCCCACGTGCGCGCGTTCTTCGATAAGTGCGCGATCTGCGGCGATGCCGCGACCGCCGATACCCGAACTTTTTGTTTATGCCCGAACTGCTTGAAAGCTGTCGAGGTCGCGACGCAAAAGAGCCCCGTTCAGCTCGAACAGAATCTACACCGCCCGTGGATGGTGAAATCGGCGAATCGAATCTGGGGCCCGATGAGCACCGAGGAAGTCGAGCGGGGCCTTCGCGCAAAAGAAGTCAGCGCGCTCGACGAAGTGACGAAGCCGTTTCAGCACTGGCGCTACATTCGCGAAGAGCCGGACTTCAAGCCGCTCCTCGACGAGCTCAAGATGAACGCTCACGCGCGCGAAGACACGCTTAGCATAACCCTCATCGAAAATACGGCGAGCTCCGTCGCTGAGGCGATTCGTGACGTAAAGCCGCTATCGGTCGACGAAGAGCTGGGGCCCATAAAGCACTACGATTTCGACTCTCCCGACGCGACTCCGGTTAAGTCTTCGCGCGCGCGGGTCTACGCCGCGTTCGCCGCGCTAGCCGTGGCCGCGCTCGTCGTGATCGGCGTGTTTCAGTGGGGCGCAGAGCGCAGTCTTCCCGAAAGCGATGCCCAAATCGACGCCGTTGTCCGCGAAATACTCTTTTCAAAAAACCAAGCTGACAAGGAGCGCGCCCTCGGTATTTTACGTGAGGCTTACGAGCGCAGGCCGAAGCATCCGCGTCTCGCTCTAAATCTCGCGCTCCTTCACGTCGAGCAAAAGCAGACGATTCCGGCGACCCGCATACTCGAAGCTCTGATGAAGTCGGATTTGCCGGCGGCTCACCAAATCGAAGTCCGAAACGCATTGGCATTGGCTTTCATCATGAACGGACAACTCGCTCGCGCGCGTGAAGAGCTAGAAGCCGTGCAGAAGAACGACCCTGAGAATTTCGTGGCCGCGTTCAACATGAGCGCCTTGCATCTGCTCGATGGCGACTACGCCAAAGCGCGTGAGCTCGCTCTCAAAGCGCTCGAGCTGAAGCCGAACAGCGGCGAAGCACTCACTCTCGAAGCCGAAATCGCGCTGAAAGATTTCGAAAAGAACAAAGACCGGGCCTGGCTTGAAAGCTCACTGAAGCGCCTGCGCGAGTTTGCCGCCACTGCGATCGACCGAAAGCAGGAGGCCACGATCTTCGCGGCATTGCTCGCGCATCGGCTCGGCCAGTCCGACGACGCGAGCCGCTTCATGGAGGGCTTCGTCGAAATCGATCCAGAGCTCAGCCACGATCACCTGCACGATCTCATGACGTTCAAAGAGCATCTTTTTTGGGAGCAGATTCTGGCCAAGTGCCGCGAGCTCTCGAGCCAGTTGAACGCCACGCCGAGACTCTCGAGTGCGCTAGGCCTTTGTCACCTGAAGGCGAACGAGCCGCTCGTCGGCCGCGAAGTCATCGAAGACTCGCTTCGCCGCGCGCCCGACGACCACGTCGTTCAGGCGATGTACGGATACGTACAAAGTCTCGTTGGCCAGAAAGATCAAGCCGAAGCCTCTTATAAGCGCGCGGCGAGCGGCCCCGACTTGCCGGTGGCGTTCATCTTGCGCGGCCGCAGCTGCCTGGCGTCCGAAGATTGGGATTGCGCCACTCTGGCGTTCAACAAAGCGCTCGATCGAAACTCCGACACCATTCAGGCCCACGTCGGCCTCGCGCAAATCGCGATCGAAAACCGCGATCGCGAGCGTGCGCAAAGGCTGCTTGCCCAAGCCGAAAAGCTTTCGCCGCATTACATTCCGCTCCTTCGCCTGCGGGAAATTCTCGTCATGAAGGGAATGCTATGACTCCGGCGCGCCTTTGGCTTGTGGCACTTGCGCTTTTTACGGCGTCCTGTACGTCGTCGAAAGAGCCCGCGTACGTCGCGCCCGATGCCAAAGTGCTGAACATGTCGGGCTCCGCCGAAGAAATCCAGTTGCCGCCTGAGCTCTTCGACGAGCTTATGGCGGTTTTCGAGCCGCAGATCCAGGACAAGGCCGTCGTCGACCCGGCGAAAGAAACGAAAGGAAAGCTCGAGGTACCGACCGAGTTCTTCGCGTTTCACGTATTTTTGCGCGAAAAGACCCGCGGTGTCCTGGGAGGCGATAATTTCGAGCTTATGTACGGAAAAGGCGGAGGCGTGCTGGATCTTAAAGATTTCTTAAAGACTTCAAAGGGCACATTTGCTTTAGGTATTAGGCCGATCCTGCCGGAGCGCGAGCAAGACGAGGAGCTGAAAGTGTTCTTCTTGAGCAATGCGCACCGGCGCGAGCGCGAAGGAGTCACCTACGGCGCGGGCTGTGACTTGTATCTCGACATCACGCGCTTCTTCAGAACGGCCATGGCCGACGAGGGGCTAGTCGTCAATGTCGCGGGTGAGCGACATGTCGGACTGGTCTCGGGAACGCTGTTTTTCGCGACGTCCATCAAAAGCCGGCTTTACCTCAGTCAGTTGACCGTTCGCGACTCCCGTTATAAAAAATTACATTGCCGCTGATCGTGCGGCGATTGGGCCGAAACGAAACGAGGCATGCATGAAGCAATCCATCAAAGTATTCGTAAACGGAAAGCCTTTCGCTCCGGAAGACGCGAAAATCTCGGTTTTCGACCGTGGCTTTTTGTTCGGTGACGCGGTTTACGAAGTGGCCCGCTCCTATGGACGGGTCTTTTTCGAGCTCGAGCCGCACATTCGCCGCATGTTTAATTCGGCCGAAATGATTGCGCTCGATCTGCAGCAAAGCGAAGACGACTACATTCGCGATATTTATCGCGCGTACCAAACCGTTCCGCTCGAAAACATCTACATGCGCATTCAAATCACGCGCGGTGAGGGCACGATCGGCCTGAACATGGCGAATGCCTCCAAGCCGAACGTGATCATTTATTTCAGGCATCTCGATAAAATCGATCCCAAGTGGTATGAGGAGGGCGTTGCGATTGCCACATCTCAGCGCATGCGAAACCCCAAACGAGCGCTCGATCCGAACATCAAATCGGGCAACTACCTCAACAACGTGCTCGCGTTCATGGACGCCGTGAAGGTCAAGGCGATCGAGAGCATCATGGTCAACTCGCAAGGGCTGATCACAGAGGGAACGACGTCCAATATTTTTTCGGTGAAGAACGGCGTACTCATCACGCCGCCGGTCGACTTCGACATTCTTCAGGGCATCACGCGCAAGCTGGTGCTCGGCCTCGCAAAAGACCTGAAGATTCCGGTCCGCGAAGCCGGTATCACGCCCGCCGAGCTCGAAAACTCCGATGAAGTCTTTCTAACCTCCAGCACGCGCGAAGTTCTTCCCGTGCATTGGGTGAACCAAAAAACAATCGGCAGCCCCGGGATGGGCCCCATCACCAAACAACTGGCCGCCGCGTACAAGGATTATCTGCGCGGATACGTAAAAAAGGCCGAAGAGAAGTACGGTGCCCTTTTACAAGCGAAATGAAGCCAAAACGTTTTTCGGCAAGATCTCCCGCGACGCGCTCCAAGACCATGCCGCCTCGCTGACGTTCACCTCGATTCTAGCGCTCATCCCTATGATCGCGATCGCCTACGCTCTTTTCACGGCGTTCGGCGGGCTCGAGAAAGTGAAAGGGCAGTTCCAGGGCTTCATCGCGGCCAATCTCGCCCCGGCGTTCGCCGAGCAGGTGCTCGGTTACGTGAACTCCATTCAAGAAAAGATCTCGCCTGAAGCTCTAGGAGTCTTCGGTCTGCTGGGTTTTATCGTCACCAGCGTGCTCATGCTCGACAAAGTCGAGAGCGCCTTCAATCTCATCTGGGGCGCGGTCAAGCCGAGGCCCCTGGTTCGCCGGTTCACCAACTACTGGGCGCTCTTATCGCTCGGTCCGGTCTTGATCATCACTTCGGTGGTTTTGACCGGGCAAGCGATGTCTTGGCTTCAAAGCGACAACGGCGACGTGGCCTCGGCTCTCCTTTTCGTACTTGGGCTGGTAGGGCCGTATCTGATGTCAGTCGTCTTGTTTTTCGCGCTCTTCTACATGCTCCCAAACGCGGGCATTCACCGCCGCGACGCGCTTCTCGCCGCTGGGCTGACGGCCTTCGTGTTCGAACTCGCGAAGCAGGGGTACGCCGTCTATGCAAACTACGCGCTTTCGAACAGCGTTTACGGTTCGCTGGCCATACTTCCGGTGTTCTTTTTGTGGATCTACGTGATCTGGATGATCACGCTCTTGGGCTTCGAGTACTGCTGCTACCTCGAAGCCAAACGGATGAAGTGGAACTACGCCGACGACGAGGAGTTCACGCTCGATACGATTCTGCTTCTCGATATCATGGAAGTGATGGCCCATTTCCAAACCGAAGGTAAAGGCGCCGAGCTCAAGGACCTCGTGCGGCACCTCACCGTCAACCGCCGGGTCATACTCAAACATCTCGAATTTCTGAAAGAACAAGGCGTGATCGTCGAGGTCGAGACGAACAAGCGCGATTGTCACATTTACCACTTGGCCTTTAGTCGCGATTCGCTGAATCATCGAAAGCTTTTGGAGGCGCTCGAGCAGGTACGCTTCAAGCCCGTAGGCCCGATTACGCGGGCCGTGGCGCACTTGCAGAACCAGGTCTTGAAGGGGTGGAGTTTAAACCCTGCCAAGGCGGCGCCGCAAGCCGGCGTCAAACCCGGCGAAGAGCCCGCGGCGGTCCGCGACTCCTCCCTTGACCATTAACAAGGTCCTGTTACCTTACGCCGTGCCTGGTCCCGGCGGCTTAACGCCGAGACCTCCGCAGCCGATAAGAACCCACGAGCAGTGCAACTTGAAGAGCAAGGCAACATCGAATGCTGGATTATCTGCGAGCCTACAAAAACTACGATCCCGCTGCCAAGTCACTCTTGGAGATCGCGCTGTTGTATCCCGGCCCTAAAGCCATGCTTCTTCATCGTGTCGCGCACACGTTCTACAAATATCGATTTTTTTTCATCGCCCGATTCTTCAGCGAGGTCGCCCGTTTTTTGACGGGAATCGAAATCCACCCGGGAGCCAAAATCGGAAAGCGTTTCGTCATCGATCACGGCGTCGGCGTCGTCATCGGTGAGACCGCCGAAGTCGGAGACGATTGTCTGATTTTTCAAGGTGTCACCCTGGGCGGCGTCGACTTCACTTCCACTAAGCGCCATCCCACGCTTGGCAACGGCGTCGTTGTCGGCGGCGGCGCGAAGATCCTGGGCCCCATCACGATCGGCGACCGCGCCAAAGTCGGCGCCAACAGCGTCGTGACAAAACCCGTCGCTGCGGAAACGACGGTTGTTGGCATTCCCGCCGTCGCATTGCCTTCGAAACCGTAAACAGTGGTTAGCCTCGATCACGATTCGAGACCCGGCTCTCAGCTCTCGGCTCTCGGGCCTCGGTTCTCGGGCATGTCAGGTCGCGTTCGTCGCCGCGAATCCGCTCTCGACCGGAGAGCCGGGGCCTGAGAGCGGGGAGCCGGGAGCCGAAGTCCGGGAACTGAATATCCTCTCGCGCCTATATATAATAGACAAACGCACTTATCGCGCTGGAGCGGATTCTCGCTCAGCCGCGCGCTCATTTCGAGACAATTTCGCCGGCTTTCGTTTATCGTCCGATCACTCCCAACCGCGTCCTCTCAAAGCGAGAAACCGACGAGGACCGTCATGTTCCTTTATGGTCCGAACGCTTTATTTCCATATGAGCGGTGGTATGATTGAAGTCATCAGAGACCGCAGGGTCTTAAACGAAATTTCTTATTTTCAGCTCATGTAATCCCAAAAAATAAGAGTTCGAGGGTTGCCGAATTTTATTCGGAGGGGTTAGTCCTATGGTACGTCGTGCGCCGGACTTTATGGGTTCGCTTTTCAAATATACGGCTTTGATTGCCGTGGCCGCCGCGGTCACCGCGTGCGAGTTGTCCGAGAAAGACAAGCAGGATCTCGGAAACGTCTTCAATCCGCCGCCGGAAGCGACGCCTCAGCCCGATATCATCGTGGCCGATCCCTTGTGCTACGTCGACCGTCACATGCAGCCCGAAGCCGAAGTCGTGAAGAAAGTCGACTTGCTCTTCGTGACCGACACCTCGGGCTCCCTTGATGAGGAGCGCGCCGCGATCGCCGATGGCATCGACGCTTTTGTTCGCGAGTTGCCAGCCGACGTCGATTACCGAATCGCAGTGATGCTCGGGCACAGCAGCCGCGGCAATCACTGGGGCCAGATCTATAAGTATAAAAACGCGAAAATCGTTCTCGATTCAGAGACGATGTCGCTCAATGAAATCCGCGCCGATCTCCGTACCACTCTCATGAACACCGCCGGTGACAGCCACAGCGACGGCGGGGAGATGGGCCTCTACTCACTCTACAAATCTTTGAGCGGCGGTAAACTCGCGTCGATCCGCGCACACGGGTTTTATCGGGAAGACGCCGCGCTCGCCGTCGTTTTCATCGCCGACGAAAACGACATCTGCGCGGAATATCCCGCCGGTGTGACACCCGTGCCTGATCCGGATGGCGGCGAAGTGAAAGCCAAGGCACGCGATTGCGCGGGCATTACTCCCGAGAACGTGCTCGGCGGTTTGCGCGAGCTCCAAGGCGAGCGCCCGCTCCTGGTCTCCGGCATCGTATACGTCGACCCCGCGAAAACGCCGCGCGGAGGAGAAAACGAAGTCGGCTACGGTTACCTCGACCTGATCCGCCTCTCGAACGGCATTGCCATCGAGATGGCCGACGCCCGCTATCGCGAAGGACTGGCGAGCATCGGCGCTCTGACGACCATCCGGCTGAGCCTGCAAACCGAATTCAAACTGAGTCAGTCACGCGTCGACGCCTCGACGATCGAAGTACAAGTCGACGGCAAGACCGTAAATCACACGTATCAGTCCGCCCTGAACGAAGTTCAGATTCTGGAGGGAGACGCCGGAGGCTCGCGCTCGACCGTCGACGTGGCCTACTGCCAAATGAGACCGGAGCCGACTCCCACGCCCGAGCCGGAACCGACACCGACACCCGAGCCGGAACCGACACCCACACCTACGCCTACGCCTACGCCTACGCCGGCTCCGACACCGACGCCTGCACCCACGCCGACTCCGACTCCGGTGCCATGCGATCCGGATATCTGCTTACCGCCGCCGACACCGCGGCCCACGCCGGTGCCGACGCCGACTCCGGCGCCTTGTATCGATTATGATTTCTGCGAAGGTCCCGCGTTCTGAGAGCGCGAGGCTTAGCGACGGTCTTTGTTTCGCCGGGCCGGCTTGTGAGCGCGCCCGAAGGGCCGCCGCCCCTCGCGCGGCTTGAATCCACGAGCATCTCGCGGCCTTCGATGCGCGAAGCGCTCGCTTGAGCCCACGGCGCCCTCCGCGGGCCCGATCATCAGCACGAACTCCGCCTTTCGCTCCGTCACTTGATCCGCGAGGTCTTTCAAAGTGCCGTCGAGCACGAGCTCCGTCTCCTGTGTGAGATCGAGACCGAGCACGGCTTCGCGCGATGGCATGGCGGCCGCTAACTCCCGCATCGTCTTGGCCAGCCGGTACGGAGTATCCATCACGAAGCACGGCCGCGGCTCGCGCGCCAGTTTTTGTACGGCTTCAGTGCGCGACTCCGCGTCGGGCGGAAGAAAGCCGACGAAAACGAAATCGCGCAGTCTCCGTCCCGAAACGCTCAAAAGCGCCATAAGGCTTGAGGCGCCCGGGATCGCCGTCACGGCCACACCCTGGCGGCGGCATGCGCTCACGAGATCGGCTCCGGGGTCGCAGAACCCGGGCGTTCCGCAATCAGAGACGAGCGCGACTCGTTTTGTTTTGCACGACTCGGCCAATGCGCTGACATCTTCGGGGCGCGAGTGCTCGTTCAGGAGCTCGAATGGTTTTTCGCTCAGGCCGAGGCTCTTGAGAAACCGCGAGACCTCTGAGCGCTCCTCGCCGATGACGAGGTCGCTCTCTTTCAAAATGTCGAGCGCGCGTAAAGTGATGTCTTTGGGATGCCCGATAGGCGTCGAGACGACGAAGAGGCTCATCCCTCGAAGTTCCAGAGCTTCGTGTCGAGCATGTGCGAGGGATGAATGTTCCCGAGGCTCGCAATCAGCGAGTTTCGAATTTGCGGGATCTTCGTTTCGAGGTCGTTTATCAGATTTTTGACCATACGCCGTTTGTGGTCGGTGAACTCGTTGGTGCCGCATGCGAGCGGGCACGCGCAGCAGACCACCGGAAAATTCTTGGCTTTCGTATACGCGACGATGTCCTTTTCGGAGACGTAAACGAGCGGTCGAATGACGGTGTTCTTGCCGTCTTCGGCTTTCAGTTTGACGGCCATCGAGCCCGTGCGCCCGATGAAGAAGCTATTCAAAAGCGACGTCTCGATGAAATCGTCGAGGTGGTGTCCGAGCGCGATCTTGTTGCAGCCGAGCTTCTCGGCCAAACCGTAAAGCGACCCGCGGCGCAAGCGGGAGCAGAGCGAGCAGGGGACGGCCCCGTTGCTTTTTTCGTCGACGATTTGAGCGTGGGTCGTGCTTTCGAGATGGTACGGTATCTGGTGAATGTCGAGATAATCGGCGATCAAATCCTGGCGAAATCCCGGATAGCCCTGATCGATGTTGACCGCGACGAGGTGATATTCGACGGGCGCGCGCTTGCGCATCTCGTTCATCACGTGCAAGAGGGTCCAGGAGTCTTTACCGCCCGAAACGCCCACGAGAATGCGGTCGCCCTCGGAAACCAGATTAAAGTCGCCGATGGCTTGGCCGACACCGCGAAAAATTCGTTTCTCGAGCGCATCGACGAACGCTTTGTCATTCAGGTTTTCGGGAAGTTTCGGCTGAGGCGCCGCGCAGGTTTCCATGAAGTTTAAGTTTTAGCTGAATTGAGATTCGTTTGCAAAATCCAATTTACTCGGCCGCGGGTTGAGAGGCACAATCGAGCGCATGAGCGGCCAAGGCGACGGTAAATTTGACAAGAGCGCGAGCGACGACAAGAAGTGGGAAGTCCTTTCGTCACGAGAGATTTTTCGAACGCCGTTCTTCCAGCTTCGCTCCGATCAATGCAAGTTGCCTGATGGCCGCGTCATGCCCAACTATTTCGTGTGCTCCTTCACGCCGTGGGTGCAGGTGCTTGCGCTCACGCCCGATCATCAGGCCATCATGGTTCGCCAATATCGCCACGGCATCGGCGCCTCGACGCTCGAGTTTCCGGGCGGAGCCGTTTCGTCTCACGAAGTGAGTGAGGCCGAAAAGGCCGCGCTTCGCGAGCTGCGCGAGGAGACCGGCTATACGAGCCCGCGCGTTCAATTCGCGGGCGTCCATCATCCGAATCCGGCGTTCCAAAATAACGAGCTTTTCACGTTCATCGCCTGGGATTGCGTGAAAGAAGGGGAGCAGGAGCTTGATCCGTTCGAAGACATCGAAATCATTCATGTTCCGGTGAAAAACTTGCCCTCCCTGATTTACACTGGTGACATCCGGCACTCCCTCATCGTGGCTGGGTTCGTGTACACGCTCCCGCATATAAAGCACCTGATAGACATATAGCGTCAACGGCCCGGAATTCGGTCCGCTTAACGAACTCCTGGCTTGGCCAAGGCACCTAGTTTTGTTACAAGGTGCGACGCAAGCGAGGGTCTATTATGAAATCATCAAAATTCGTATTCGTTCTGGTGCTCGGCCTTCTTCTCGGCGCCTGCACCAAAGAACGCGGTGAGCTGGGCTCTGAGAAGAACCCGGTGAAGTTTTTCTTCGTACCAAGCGTCGACTCGAAGCGCCTCCTGGAGCAGGCGAAGATCGTAGAGAATTACCTTCACGCGAATACTCCGTACAAGTTCACGGTCGCCGTCCCGTCGAGCTACGTCGCGGTTGTCGAGGCGTTCGGAACCAATCGCGCCGACGTGGCCTCCCTCAACACGTTCGGCTACATCATGGCCAATGAGAAGTACGGCACGCAGGCTCGCTTGATCGTCATTCGTAACGGACAAGACACCTACCAGGCCCAAATCGTCGCGCGGGCCGACTCGGACATCAAAAAGCTCGAGGACATCAACGGCAAGAAATTCGCGTTCGTCGATCCAGCCTCGACTTCAGGTTACCTGCTGCCGGCGAAGCTGTTCGCCGACAAGAACATCAAGCCGAGCGAAACGATGTTCGCGCAAAAGCACGACAACGTGATCATGATGATTCATCAAAAACAGGTCGATGCCGGCGCCACGTTTTACTCGCCTCCCGAAGAGGGCAAGATCCAAGACGCCCGCCGCCTCGTAAAAACCCAGATCCCCGACGTCGAAAAGTCGATCAAGATTGTCGAGCTAACCGAAGCGATCCCCAACGACCCGATCGTGTTCCGCAAAGACATGCCCGAGGAAATGAAGACGAAGATCGCGCAGGCGCTTCAGGCTTTCATCAAGACTGAAGAGGGCAAGAAGGCGTTCTATGAGTCGTACAGCATCACCGATTTCAAGCTGGCGACCGACTCCAATTACGACGGCGTTCGCGACATGCTGAAAAAGCTCGGCAAGACCGCGGGCAGCCTGATGAAGAACTGAGCCTAAACATGAGCCAGCCCATCCTCTCGGTTCGCAATCTGGTCAAAACGTACCCGAACGGAGTGCAAGCTCTGAAAGGCGTGTCCTTTGACGTGCAGCCCGGCGAGTTTCTCGTCGTCATCGGATTAAGCGGCTCCGGAAAGTCTACGCTGCTTCGCTGCTTCAATCAGCTCAACCAGGCGACGTCGGGCCAGGTTCTCTTTCACGACCAAGACATCACCCAGCTGCGCGGCCAAGACGTGCGCCAGCTTCGCTCGAAGATTGCGATGATCTTCCAGCACTTCAACCTGATTCAGCGCCATACGGTCCTGAGCAACGTCCTGATGGGCTCGCTCTCGCGAACGTCGACGCTGGCAAGCTTGCTCGGGCTCTTCGACAAAGAAGACGTCGAGAAGGCGCGCTCGTTTTTGAAGCTCGTCGGCATCGAAGAGAAGGCCTACATTCGCGCCGGCCAGTTGTCGGGCGGGCAGCAACAACGCGTGGCGATCGCGCGCGCGCTGGTTACGGACCCTGCCGTCATCTTTGCGGACGAACCGACGGGCAACCTCGACACGTCGCGCAGCCACGAGATCATGAAGCTGCTTGAGGATCTGAAC
>DASUEL010000743.1:0-6093 GCA_036275095.1 Bdellovibrionales bacterium | reverse complement strand
AGAGCTCGGAGAATTTCGTCTTACCTACGGCATTTACGACGCGCGCGTTGTCGAGCAGCTCGCAAATGCGGTCAGCGCGAGGCTGCTCGCCGCCGGAGCCGATGAGCGTGATTCCGTGCGGCCACCATTTCAGAATTTCTTGGAGCGCGACCGCCCAGCGATCGGGTGAATAGGATTTTTGTTCCTGGCTCGCGCCTATATGAACCGCGATACGCGGAACGATCGAGTCGAAAGTGACGGCCCGCCAGTCGTCCCGAGTGAGCTCGGTCTGCGCGACGCCGGCAAGAAGGTCGGCCAAATGCACGCGGTTCGGCTTGCCGATCCCGACTTGAGCGTAGAAATATTCGCTATAGGCATCGGCGAGTTTCAGGCTTCCGTCCTCGTGGCGGCTATATCCGCGCGCCTCGGCTCCATGGCGCTCAAAGACGCGCGTGAGAAACGCCGACGCGGGCGAAAACGAAAGATTCAGGACGGTGTGATACCCCTCGCCGGTCATGGGGCGCAAGAACGCCTCAAGGCGCGCGAGGGACTCCTCGACCGACGGTGCCTCTGTCAGAAGCGGCTCCATCAAGTGGTCGCTGTCGAGCGCCCAAACACGGTCGATCGCGCTGTTTCCTTCGCAGGCTTCGCGGAACCGGTGGCGCACGAGAATGTCGATGCTCGCGTGCGGATGAGCCCTCTTCAGGGCTCTCAGCACCGGCCACGTGGTGAGAATGTCACCGAACCTGGCGAGCTGCAGGACGAGTATCTTCATTAGGGATTTGCTCCTTCACCAGCTCTTTCAGTAGAAGTAAACGTTCGCTCTCTTCGGTCAATGGAGAGCTCTTTTTGATCTGCGCGGTCCATTGATCGAGCTTCAGCAGCGCGCGCGACAAGTACGGAGAAAGATCTTTTTTCATAAATGCTCCATCACGTTGGTTTTTGTGGAACGCAATAATTTGAGTTCAACCTCGACGCGCTGATGCGCCTGCATCAACCCGTCGCTCAGTTTGCGGATCTTGAGAAAATCGTTGCCGGTGAGCGCCTCGACTTCATCGAGCACGGAGAGAATCTCGACCTGATAGGAGATCAGAACCGGCTCACCCGCTTGCCTGACGAAGTACGAGCGAACGCGCTCCTGGAACTGTCTCATGAGGCGATCGTCGTTATAGCGCTTGAGATATTCGCGCAGATCGACGAGAAACACAGCCAAGCGCGACTCCAGTCGCTCGAGCTGGGTTTCGAGGATGCTGGCCTGGTCGGTCCACTCCTCGGCCGGCTGCTCGGGATAAGCGCTCTTAAGCGCGCGCCCGAGCCATACGCCCTCGGTACCGTACTCACCGACAGGGCCCAATTGATCACGATATACGTAGAGCTTCCAGCTTGCGAGATCGATGAGACGCGCGAGAGCGCGTTCGCTGTCGCGCGGGCGAAGCGAATGGTAAGTCCAATAACCCGACTCGGTGAAGCCCGTCTGATAGAGGTCGGCCTGGTCCTCGAATTCGCGCGCGATGAGCCTTAGCTCCCCGAAATGGCCGAGATAAGCTTTGCTCGCGGCGAGTCCAACCAGCTCCGGGCTGAGCGATTCGGCGCATGCATGCGACTCGCGGCTACAAGGGCCGCGATGAGGACAAGGCGCGCAGGGTTCTTTCGATTGAATGATGACGTTGTCAGGCGAGTACGCGCCGGTCTTGCGAAAGTCGCTGCTGCCCACACTGATCTCGACGATGCGTGTGCCGGCCGCAGCCGCCAGATGTTTGATGCTCGTGTCGCCCGTAATGAGCAAGCGAGCACGCTTGAGGAGGCTGAACGCGGTCTGAAGATCGCAGACCAGTAGCCGGGCCGGAACGCCGGCTTCTGAAAGGCCGGTCACGAACGGCTCGAGCTCGGACCGCTCCGCAGGGGCGCCCAAGATACCGAACCGTACGTGCGGGTGAATAGCGGCGAGAGTTTTCAGCGCCGCCGCATACCGGTCCAATCCCCAGTTCTTTTTCTGATCGCTCGTCAGCGGCTGCAGCAGGATGAGATCGCGCCCGCGCTCGACGAGCGTACTCGCTTGTTTCTGCCCCTCCACTGATTCGATGAGGTGAAACGCCGGGCGTTCCGACACACCGGCAGTCGCGAATCTGAATAGATCGATGTAGTGAAAGGGCTCGGAGTCAGTGACCGACATCTGAGCGTTGAGGTACCGAAACCAGGCGCTGCCGAAAGTACTGCGTCCTTGCGGAGTGAACGCCAGGCCATCTGTTTGTTCGACTCCGATTAGCGAGGCGATCCAGCCGCTGAACCGGTTGTGGGTCAGGTTAATGACGCGGCTGTAGCCCTCGCGGCGCAGATCGGCGATGAGTTCCTGCAAGCGGTCGAAGCTTTCGAAGACCGAACGGTCGGCCTCGCCGAGGCCGCGCTGCAGCTGCTCCCTGTCGAGACCGATGACTTTGTCGACGCCTTCAATCATGGAGGCCGCCGCGCGAAACTGGCTGTTGACGAGAAGGTGGACGCGCGCGTTCGGGCGCCCGGCTTTCAGGCTCGCGATCGCTGGCGCCGCCATGATGACGTCGCCCAAGCGCAAGAGGCTGATGACGAGTATCTTCATTTGACGAGCTCCGAGAGCGCGAGCCAAATCTGGCTTCGCTCGTCAAAGGCGGGTCTAAGCGCCGGCACGATCGATTTGATCGTAACCGGTTTGCGATTTCGAACGTCCGAAAGCCCGCGGTTTCTCAGCTCCGGCAACTCGAGCCGCGAAAAGAGCTGGAGATCATTGCGGCGTGCTTGAAGAAGCGCATAGAACGACTGATCGTCCCTTCCCAGCAGCCAACGCTCGGTTTCGGTAAGCAGCTCCTCGCTGCACTTCATCGTCGGAGCGTGACGGAGCACGACATAACTCGCGCAAACGGCATCGGCCACGCGCGGCTCGCTCAGCACGAGCGCGCCCTTGAACGGAACAATGACCGTAACGTTTGGCGCCGAGCTTCTCGCGTTGAAGTCGTCCGCGAGCTCGGCAATCGGCTCAAACGCAATGATATTCAAATTCGAAAACCGCTTCGCGAGCTCCTGGACATGAAAGCCGGCCCCCAGCCCGAGTATGAACGCCGTGCGTACGCCACGCACGCGCGCTTCGGCGCGGTCAGCCCAATGCACGGCTTCGCGCAACGGGTCGACGCGCGAGGCGAGCAATCGCCCGTTCCATTTAGGAATTCGAGTGCCGGTGCGGCCCTCTTCCCATTCGAGCATCACTGGCTCCGGTCGCGGATTTTGGCTCGAAGCTCTTGTGCGTCGGCCCGATTGGGATCAAGATTCAGCGTGCGCTCGATTTCGAGCTGCGCTTCTTGCACGCGGCCCGATCTGAAGAGCAGCGCTGCGAGCGAATAGCTCATGTTCGAGTCTTCGCCGTTTCGGGCGAGGAACTCTTTGAGGCGCCGGATCGGCACGTCGAAACGCCAGTCTTCAATGCCCCACTGTATCGAAACCGATAGCGCGGTAAGGTTGTGTGGATTCAGATCGAGGGCGCGCTCGAGGTTACCCCAGCCGAGCTCGACATCCGACTTCTGGCGATTGACGAGCGCCAGCCCGACCCAGGCTTTGTCATTATGTTGATTGAGATTCAGCGCTTCACGGAAACGCGAGGCCGCGAGATCGTAATTCTTTCGCTGAATCTCGAGCGTACCGAAATTAACGAGCAATACATCGGAGTGGGGCGAAAGCGTGTAAGCGCGGTTGTAGTTTTCTTCGGCCGCATCGACGTTCCCGGCGCGAATGCAGATGTTGCCGAGGTTTTTACAGATTTCGAAGAGATTCGGGCTCTCGTAATCGATGACGGACAGAGCCTTTTCATAATATTTGATAGCCTCGGTCTCGTTGCCCGCGGTGTAATAGAACTCAGCTAGCTGGCAGAACGACTCTTCTCCGGGGACGATTTTCGAGTACGCGAGCCCGCACCGAATGGCATTTTCGATATCGCCGGTGTGCCTGAAGCAGTAGGCTTGCCAGCGGATGGCATCCGTATAAAGCGGATCGCGCTCGAGTATACGCCGGAGCAATACCTGCGCGAGCCGGTAGTCACCGTTGTCGATGAGCAACAGCGCCTGGCTCATGACCGACTTCAGCTCTTGCGAATCGCTGTCGCGATCGAAATCTTGAAGCGCCTTGGCTCTTTGATCTTCGCGGTAAACAGGCCCGGCCAGAGTGTCTGAGACGACTCGCTCCGCGACCGGCTTGGTTTGTGGCTGCAACGGCAGCGGCTCGACGAACGTCCTTGTAGGCTCTAGCTCTGACATGTCCACCTCGTGTTGATAGTCTTCCGTCATGACTAAGAAGCAACGAGGGTGCCATCGCCTGGAGCGCGTATTTTGCGTTTTGGACCGCGCATGCCAGAGCTTTGACTGATCCGCGCGACGGTATTTTGGCTTGGACTTTGGTCAGCCGGGCCCGCAGGCCGCGCATCGAACCCGGTCATCGTTCTCGCGATCGGATGCGAGAACCGCGAATTACTTGATCGTGCGCAACCGTTTGTTGGATTGCGGCCCGCTGTGATACGCGCTAATCACCTGGCGGTTCTTTTTCACTTCTTGCAGCTCTTTGATGAGCTCGGTTTTGGCATTCTCGATATAAGTGAGAATCTGAAGATCCTGATCGAGAATCTGATTGACGACGTCGTCCTTGAAGTCGAGCTCACGCCGGACCTTCTGACGCTCGTCTTCTGTGATCGCGGAAGCCGGCTGCACTTTGCCCAGGTCTTCCTCCATGCGCGCTTCGATATGGCTGATCACGTCTAAAATGTTCTCTCGCGACTGGTAGAAATAATCCAGCCGCGTGAAGTCGCCCTCGGCCAGCCGTATGATCTCGGCTTTATTGAGGGTGTAGAACTTCTTCAGGTAGTGGTTCTTCTCTTTTAGTAAATTGATGATGCTGTCCATTGTTCTCCCCCCAAGGTTACTTCACCGGTGTGCCGTTTGATTTCTTAAGTGATTCGATTGCTTTGACCCAGCCGTCGTACAGCGTCTCGAGGATCTTCACGACGCTCTTGAGAGGAGCGGGATCCCCGTTCACATTGGCCTTAGTCAGCTGGTCGGTCATGAACATGTAGAGCTGCTCTAAATTCGCGGCAATTTGACCGCCGATTTTGTGGTCGAGCGTATTGTTCAGCTCCATGATGATATCGAACGCGCGGCCGATGTTCTCGCCACGGCCGGCGATATCCTTTTGTTCGCATGCGATGATCGCCTTCTTCGTGAAACGGATCGCGCCCTCGTAGAGCAACAGCAGGATCTTCTCCTTGCTGGCGCTTTGAATCGCCGAGGTTTTATACTTCTGATAGGCCGCCTTCTGACTCATCTGCCTGAACCCTCCTCAAAAACCCTGATGTCCCGTTATCCGCCGCCGCCGCTGGCTTTCGCGCCGCCGAAGTTCAATCCATCCATGCCATTGCCGCCGCCGAGCCGCTGCTGAATGTACGCGCCTTGCGACTTGATCCGCGCCATCGTCTGCTCGAGATTGGCAAACTGACGGCGCAAATTCTGTTCTTTACGCTGAAGATGCTTTTCCATATTTTCGATTCTCTGATCGGCGTCGCGAATGCGTCCCGTGAGCGCTTGCTTGCGCTGGCCGACCGAACCGAAATTTCCGTCGACCATCGTGCTGACCGTTCGCCTCACAGCGGGGATAAACCCCGTGGCGAAGCCGTCGCCGGCGAAAAACTGGCGAACTTCGTCAGTCTGCTTCGCGAGAATCGAATTGAATTTGTCTTCCTTGAACTCGAGCAAACCGTTGCGCGTGAACGCGATCCCAAGCTGGCTGAGGCTCCTGATATTGCCCTGAACGCCGGGTTGCGAGTCTTGAAAGAGGCGCCTGAGATTGGTCTCGACGGTTCGCAAGAGACTGTCGCCGCCGAGAGTCGACGACGTATCGGTCTTCTCGTTCAGCTGATTTTGTTTTTGAATGAAACCGAGCACGGCATTCGCCGCATCGACGAATGTTTTGATTTTGCCGCTGACGACCTCGCGGTCCTCTTTGACCGACACGTTGATGGGCCGGCCCGGAGAAGCTTGCCGTAGATCGAGCGTCACTCCGGGGATCAGGTCCTTGATTTGATTTTCGGGAATCTCGAACTCGATTCCG
>DASUEL010000742.1:0-2460 GCA_036275095.1 Bdellovibrionales bacterium | reverse complement strand
TCCGGTCTTCATCAACGCGTACGGCACGAACTCCGTCGACAGCGGCGGCAATACCGGCTGGAATTTCGCCGCGAACCAAGCTCCCAACGCCGTCGCGGATTCGTTTACGGCCAACCATCACCCGACGGCGCCGGCGACCGTGAATCTCGACGTTCGCGCGAACGACTCCGATTCGAACGGAGATTTTCTGACTGTCACGGCCGTCGACGATCCGGCAAACGGCACCGCGAGCATCGTCACGACGGGAAGCGCGACTTCGATCAGCTACACGCCTGACGCGAACTTTTACGGTGTCGAATCGTTCTCGTACACGCTCAGCGACGGCGCGGCGACCGACACGGCCGTCATCACGGTCAGAGTCATGACGCCTTATACGTGGGATGGCGGCGGCGGCGACGGGTTGTGGACGACCGGCTTGAACTGGCACGGCAACTCCGTTCCCGGCAGCACGGATCTCGCGATTTTCGATGATACTTGCACGGCTAGCTGTAATGCGGTTGTGGACGCAAACGTAACAATATCAGGGTTCATCCTCAAGCGCTCGGGCACGTCAGTGACGATGAATGCGGGCCGCACCTTCACCGTCGGAGATTCAGGATGGACTCAGTCCGCCGGCACTTTCAACGCGAGTGACGGCGCGATCGCGGTGACCCGAGCGGGCGCGCTCCCAGGCAGTTTCCAAATCTCCAGCACTGCCGTCTTCAACGGCGGTTCCGCTCCGATCACGCTGACAAACGTGAATCTCGACATGCAGGGAGGCACGTTCAACAGCACGAGCAATACTCTCAAACTGTTGCGGGATAACACGCAAAACACGGCGATATTTACACGTAGTGCGGTCGCTACATTCAATCACAACTCAGGCCTCGTGCAGTTCGTGAACTCGTCTCTCGGATCACCGACTTATGGGATATCGCTGGCCGGCGCTGTCGAGTTCAATGATGTCTCCATACTATCGACGGCGAACACGATCTTATCGACCATTTATACGGTCGGCGGAACCGACACCATGTTGGTGAACGGAAATCTCTCGATTTCACGTACCGGTACCGCGTACATCGTGTTGAATGGCGGCGCGGTGGGCGTACGCGGCAATCTAGGTGCCGACGCGAGTATCAGTGGCGGCACGGCCACGCTCGCAATGATCGGTACAAACAACCAAACCTATCAGACCGCCGGCGGAGTTCTCCCGAGATTTCGAATCGATAAACCCGCAGGCACGCTCACGCCGAGTGGCGGCACCACGACCCTCACCGCGCGATCTTTCTATTTGGCGGACGGATCATTCACCGCTCCCTCGTCGTTGCTGAGAATTCGGCCGGCCGGGGCCGGCGACACCTTTTCAGTGGCGGCCGGCACGACCTTTAACCACAGCAACAGCAAGCTCGAATTTTACAGCTCCGCGAGCGTCAATACGACACATCCGATTACGCTCAGCGAGCCGGTTTCTGCCTACGATCTCGAGTTCACCACGTCGAGCGTTGTCGCCGCCAATATCACTTGGAATATCACGGGCCAATTCGATGCCGCCCGGCACCTGACCATTCGGAACAATGGCGGTGCGGGCCAGGCGTCGGTGACTGGCGGAACGATTACGGTCGGAGGCGACGTTACTGCAACGGCTGGGGCCAGTGGCCTCGGTACCGCGCTCATCATGAGCGGCAACTCAGTGGCGACGCTGACGGAGCAGCTCGCGGCCGGCTACACCGGCGCTTTGACCGTAAATAAAGTGTCGCCAGGCACGGTGTCGCTGGGCACGGCTTTCGCGACGACTGGCGCTTTCACCCTTCAAAACGGCACGCTGGACCTTAGCGGCTTCAACCTCTCGGCCGGCTCGCTGACGATGAACGCAAACGCGAAATTGCGTCTGCAAGGAAGCGAGACGATCTCGTCGGGTGCCAACGCTCTCGATCCCACTTCCATCTTCGAATACTACGGTACCGGATCTTATACGATCGCGCCTTTGGGACTGACGCGTTTGATATTTGACGGGACCGGAACGTACAATTTGGCCTCGGACACTTCGACGAGCGGACTGACCCTCACACAGGGAACGCTTTCAACTAACGGAAATGACCTTACGCTCTTTGGTGACTGGGTCAGAACCGGTGGAGCGTTCAATCAAGGAGCGACGGACTTGGTCGCGTTCGTCTACAATGATACCCTCAATTACAACGTATATTACGACAATACCTTCACCAATCTTTCCGTGATTTCAAATGTGGCTGGCTCCATCATGACGTTTGCTTCCAGCAGAACACAAACGATCACCGGCAGCCTGACCATGACGTCCGCAGCCGGTCAGTTGGCGCTTAGGGCCTCTAATGGAGGCACCCATTGGCTGATAAATCCGCCTTCAGACGTCGCCAAGCGAAGCCTGTCGAACCTGGACGTTCGCGACAGCAACAACGTCAATACGGCCGCCGGCGTACCGCCGCTTTGGGCCGGCCCGAACTCGCT
>DASUEL010000741.1:0-6571 GCA_036275095.1 Bdellovibrionales bacterium | reverse complement strand
GTGATACGGCCCTCGCACATGACCAACACGCGGTCGGCGAGGCCGAGCACCTCCTGCATTTCGCTCGAAACAACCACGATCGCGAGGCCCTGTTCGGCCAGCTTTACGATCCATTCGTAAATTTCGGAGCGGGCTCCGACGTCGATACCGCGCGTGGGCTCATCCAGAAACAAGATCCGCGGTCCTTTGAGCACGCACTTCGACAAAACGACCTTCTGCTGATTGCCGCCGCTGAGATTTTTCGTCGCCGCCGACATGCTGGGTGTCTTCACTCGAAATTGTTTCGCGATCTGAGCCGCCGAGCTCAGCTCTCGAGCTTTCTGCAGAATTCCGCCCCTCGAAAAGGCACGAAGCGAAGGAAGAGTGATGTTGCGGTATACGGCATCCTCCAATATCAAACCGAAGCGTTTGCGGTCCTCGCTTGCCAGGCCGAGGCCATATTCATGGGCCGAACGGGGAGAGGTGATTCGAACGGGCTGGCCCGCGACTTTGATCTCGCCACGCACTTTTTGCGGGAGAGCTCCGAAAATCGCCATCAGCATTTCAGTGCGACCCGACCCCATCAGGCCCGCGACTCCCAGTATTTCGCCTTCACGGACGGTAAAACCGACGTTGTCGAGAAGCTTCCGGTGCGGAATCCGCGGGTGTGATGCGGTAAGCCCGCTGACTTCGAGCACCGGCCGGCCGATCTTACGCGAGTCCGACTTTGGATAAAGATTTTGAATTTGCCGGCCCACCATGAGCGAGATGAGCTGCTCCTCGCCGCACTCCCGCGCGGCGAGCGTCTTGACGTGTTTGCCGTCGCGCAAGATGGTGATGCGATCTGAAACGCGAAAGACTTCTTTAAGCTTGTGCGTGATCAAGATGATGCTCATGCCACTTTGCTTCAGCCGGACGAGGAGATCCAAGCAGCGGTCGACTTCGCGCTCGGTGAGGGCCGAGGTCGGTTCGTCGAGAATCAGAATAGAAGGTTCCATGGAGAGGGCCTTCGCGATCTCGATCATCTGTTTTTCACCGATACCGAGCCCACTGACTTTCAGTTTTGGATCGAGCTCCAGGCCAATCGTTTCGAGAACCGAGCGCGACCTATTCACGAGATCCGACCGGCGGATCACGCCGAACCGGCTCGGCTCGTGCCCCAGATAGATGTTTTCGGCGACGGTCATTTCGGGAATGAGCGAGAGCTCCTGGTGAACGACGGCGATTCGCGCGCCTTTTTGGACGTCCAGCCGGCCTTCGTAGCTACCGGGTGGATAGACACCGCTCAGAATTTTCATCAGAGTCGATTTGCCGGCGCCGTTTTCGCCGCATAGGGCGTGAATTTCACCCTTGTCGATCTGCAGATCGACCTGGTCGAGCGCCCGCACACCCGGAAACGTCTTAGTAATGCCGCGGGCCTCGAGAATGAGCGGCATGGACCTTAGATCGACTTCTTGTTTTTGTAGACGTCGCCGGCCGAGTGATAACCGTCTTTGATGACGGTCTGGTCGATATTGTTCTTATCGACGAGCACCGGCTTGATCAAGATAGACGGAACGTCTTTCTTGCCGTTGTTGATCGTTTCTTTCGCTGCGACGGTTTCGCCCTTAGCCAAGCTGACCGCGACCTCAGCCGCGCGCTCCGCCAACAACTTGATGGGCTTATAGACGGTCATGGTCTGAGTGCCTTCGACGATGCGCTGGCACGCGGCCAGATCTGCGTCCTGTCCGGAGACGGGAATTTTGCCTGCGAGATTTTGCTGCTTGAGCGCCGCGACCACGCCTCCCGCCGTTCCGTCGTTTGGAGCGATGATGGCTTGAAGATCGTCTTTGTTTTTGCTCAGTACGTTTTCGGTATGACGAAGAGCTTCAGACGCCAGCCATTCGCGGGCCCATGGATCGGCGACGATTTTGACCTCGCCTTTGTCGACCTTCGGTTTCAAGATCTCGAGGTGGCCCTGTCGATAGAGTTTGGCATTATGATCCGTCGGCGCCCCGCCGAGCACCATATAGTTACCCTTCGGCGCCCTTTCGAGGATGTATTTAGCCTGCATCCGGCCGACTTCAACGTTGTCGAAGGACATGTAAAGATCCACATCTGACTTCTCGATCATGCGGTCGTAAGCGATCACTTTCTTTCCGACCTTATGCGCGGCTGCGACGATAGCGGCAGCGGCCACTCCGTTGTGGGGCACGACCACCAGAATATCCACGCCCTGGGTGAGGAGGTTTTCCGCTTGGCTGATCTGGAGCGCGTCGTTACCGTTCGCGGCTTGAACGGCCACTTCGGCGCCGAAGGCCTTGGCCTTGGCTACGAACAGGTCGCGGTCACGTTGCCAGCGCTCCTCTTTGAGGGTGTCCATTGAAAGCCCAATTTTGAGCTTTTTATTCGCGCCCGCCGGTTGCACGACCAGAGTGAGTATCGCCATCGCCAAGACGGCGAGAATGCGGCCTTTCAACATATTGTCCTCCAAACGGCGCCCGGAAACGGGGCCAGCGTGAACTGATTGACTGTGCACCTATTTCGGGCGAAGAAAGCGCCTTGTCAATCGGGTTTTGTCGGGGGGATGGGGATGAGGCGTTTTCTTCTGGTCGCGACGGCCGCGATCGTTAATTTCACGATCATAATCGGTGCCACTTCGGCCGTAGCTCAGAGCCAGGGTGAACGGTTCGGCGCGATCTTTTACGACACCGGCAATACCAACGAAAAGTTGCTGATACAGCGGTTCGACCGGATTCGCGGGGCCGGCTTCAAGAGAATCACCATTCCGTACTGGGGCTGCCAGCCGGACTCGAAATCGAGCGAAGTCGGGGCGTGCGAGCTCATCTCCGAGGACCGCTATGCCTACCAAGCCAAAATCGCGATGTCCCGCGGACTGAAGGTCAGCTTTCTGCCGATCGTCGGGACGCTGACCGGCGAATGGCGGGGTTTGTTCAAACCTAAAGACGTCCCGCGATGGTTCCAGACGTACGGCGCATGGATTACGAAGGTCGCCCGCGAAGCCCAAATTCTGCAAATGGAAGAGCTCGTCGCGGGCACGGAGTTTTCGGTCTTCCTGTTCCAGCAGGACGCGCACTGGAAAGCGCTCTTGAGAGACTTGCGCAGCTCGTTCGGTGGCCGCCTGGTGGTTACCACCAACTGGGATCATCCGGACTTCAAGTTCTGGTCTGAGGCTGACGCGTTCGGAGTTTCAGCCTATTTCCCGCTTTCATCATTCGAAACGCACGATCCAAACCGCTTGCTCAACGGAGCCATTCAAAATCGTGAAACCATGCGCGGCAAGGCGAGCCGCGCGGGCAAGCCGCTGCACATCACCGAATTCGGGTTTCCGAGCCTCAGTACCGCGGCCACCAAGCCGTACCATTACCCTCAAAACAACGAGCCTTATAAAGTCGATCAGGCTCTGCAGGCCAAATGTTACGAAGCCTTCTTAAAGTCGTGGGTGATGTCGGGCGGCGGCGCCCAACCCATTGCAATGAACGCATGGGCGTCGGGGGATCCCGCGCACGAGCTCGCGGTTTGGAACTTCGAGTTCCTCGGAAAACCGGCAGAAGCCATCATTCGCGGTTTCATCAACCAGTTTTGAGGTCTCGTCCTACACTTGATCTTGACGGGGACCGGCACGAAACGCTCCAGGACTTGAACCTCCAATCGGACTTGTTAGAGTTGGTTATTTTGGAGGTTCATAATGGCATTACGTATCGGTGATCAGGCTCCTAACTTCACGCAAGAGTCGACTGAAGGTAAAATCGATTTTCATCAATGGGCCGGCAGCTCGTGGGTCGTCCTGTTCTCACATCCAAAAGACTTCACTCCGGTTTGTACGACCGAGCTCGGTGAAGTCGCGAAGCTGAAGGGTGAATTCGAAAAACGCAACGTGAAAGTCATCGGGCTAAGCGTCGACCCTCTCGGCGATCACAAGCGATGGGCCGCGGACATCGAAGAAACTCAAAACTGCAAAATGAATTTTCCGCTCATCGCGGATGCCGACCGTAAGGTGTCGGGCTTATATGACATGATTCATCCGAACGCGAACGACACTTTGACGGTAAGGTCCGTATTCATCATCGACCCGAACAAAAAAGTGCGCCTGATTTTAACCTATCCGGCCAGCACCGGGCGGAACTTTGTCGAAATACTGCGGGTGATCGACTCACTTCAGTTGACCGACAAGTACAAAGTCGCAACGCCTGTGAATTGGAGAGATGGAAATGACGTCATTATCGTCCCGTCGCTTCAAGATGAAGCCGAGATCAAACGATTGTTTCCGAAGGGCTACAAGGCCATCAAGCCGTACTTACGTGTGACGCCGCAGCCCAACAAAGGCTGACATTGCCAAGTCGGGAACCGGTGCGAGTTGCCGGTTCCCGAAATGATAAGGCCTCAGCGTTTCATTCCGGAATTTCGTTTGCCCGCTCATCTCCAAGTGAGACGTTCGAGCGGCGGCTTCGGGCAATTCGTTCAATTTCCCCTCAATACTTCAGTCCGAAAGTCCGAAATTCTAAAGGTGAGGGGAAATCATGGCAGCACGTAAAACAAAAGAAGCCGAAGGCAGTCAGCTGAAAGTCGTGCCTGCGCTTCCCCTTGATGACGACCACTGGCTCATTCTACAAAACGAAACGCCACGAAAAGTCCTCGGCAAGTGGCTCGTCGTTCTCATGGGACCGAATCCAAAATTAGGGCAATGGGTTTTGATGTCAGGATCCGCGCAGTCTCTTGAGAGCCTTTGGCGTTGGGAAGCCCGAAAACCGAAACACGTTACGGGTTTCTGGCTGTTCTATGGGCGCAAACCCGAGTACCGGGACGGGCGATGGGCTTTCGTGAGCGAACGGCCTGAGCTCTTCTACGCCAAGTCGGGCAAAGTCATGGGCAAAAGAATCACCACGAATCAAGCCGGGGACCTGCTCGTCGCCGACAACTCCGAGGGCTCCTACAAGAGCCTTTCCGCATTGAACGACAAGCAAGTCAATAAAGTGCTCGTCGGGATCAGTACCGAAGACAAGAGCCCTGCGAAGACATCGGAATCGCCGGGCAAAGTGACGGTCAAAGAAACACCGGATCTGCCGGGCGAGGAATTCCAGAAAATCGAAGTGGAGAATGGCAACTCTCTGGCCCGCCAGTTCCGTGATCGCCTGCACGAAAAGATCAGCGCGAGCGCGCAGGGCGGCAATCCGCTCTTTCACGCGGTCGACGATGAAGCTGAGCGCATGAAGCTCATGCAGCAAAGCATCCGTACACGGGCAAAAACCGAAATCTGGAGCAAAGACCGCAAACACAGAATTGACGCGAGCGTGACATCCGTCGATGTGCAAGACAATCGCCTGACGGCGGCGGTCAGCGGCGAGCACATTGAGACGTTCGTCAAAATGATCAAAGAGCTCAATGACGTCACTTGTCTCTTCAGCATCAATCTACAACAAGTTCAGCTATTTTTCGTCTCGAGCATCTTGGGGCACAACCACACGTCGGCGCAATTTGAAATGCCAGACAAGCTTTTTGAGGTTCAGCGGCGTTACAGCCTTCGATATTCGCTGGCCCCGGACTCCGGCATTTCCGTGTCCGTAGAAAATCCAGTCAGCAAGAGCGTCGCGGATTATCCCGTGATCGACATCAGCGCTGGCGGACTTGCGTTCCGCGCCGATGTGAGTGAGAAATCCGTGTTCGCGTTCGGCGCGGACATCGAGTTGCTGAAGTTTACGATCGGGTCCCGGGAAATCGTCGTCGGCGGCAGTATACGCCATTGCACGACGATCGAAAGTTCAGGCCAAGCGCCGTACTTGAAAGTCGGTCTCGCGTTCCGCCGCCTCAAGCCCCGCGATTCGAACTTCCTGAATCTCTACGTCTACGAACAAAGTCTGCAGTATCTTTCCAACCAGCGCTAATCAGGGCGGCCTCAAGAACAACACAGCCGGATTTGAAAAACGTCCGGCCGGAGTTTGATTTGCGTTGAGCGGCAGAATTCTCATCGAGTACGTGCCCCATCCGGGCAAGTGCTGAATCGGTATGACCATGAACTTGCCGATGGGCGCGCGACCTTGGATGCCGATATGCCGGTTTGGATCCGGGTTTACGCCGTTCGGCTCGCTGAAACCCTGATTCGGCTTCGTCACCTCGAAATAGACGGCGGTCGCGGTCGGAAAGTTCGACACGTCGTAATCGAGCGGCACCTGCAGATTCGGGTTCGTCACGACTACATTTTGCTGCCCGAAGATCGTGGGCGTGCGCGCGATGTCGGTTTGCGGGGGCGGAGTTGGAGTTGGTACCGGCGTGGGCGTCGGAAAAGGCGTCGCGGTCGGGACCGGGGTCGCCGTCGGAACGGGCGTGGGAGTCGGGGTGCCGCCGCCGATCGCCTGTAGGGCCTTATACGCGTTGATACGGCCATTCGTGGAAACGCGTCCCTGCAAACCGCTGACGACGTCCACGCTGCTCAAAAGCGCCTGGCGAATCTGCTGATAATTCATGTCGGGCCGGCGCGCGATCATCAGCGCCAGAACGCCCGAGACCAGGGGCGTGGCCATCGACGTCCCGCTTAGTGACTGATACTGCGAGCCGTTTTTGGTCGAGAGAATGTTTTCTCCCGGAGCGCCGATGT
>DASUEL010000740.1:0-2465 GCA_036275095.1 Bdellovibrionales bacterium | reverse complement strand
TTGTCCTCGCGGATTTTGCATCGCCCTGAGGCGCCAGTGGCGGCCGGCGCGAGCGGCCAGCCCCATTCAAAAATTGTTACGGCTTCAGTGGTGATGACCGCCGGGTCCGTGCGCATGACCGTGGCTGAGCTCCTCAGCCGTGGCTGGGCGCTCGTCCGTCAATTCGACGTCGAAGGTGAGATCTTTACCCGCGAGCGGATGATTGCCGTCGAGCGTGACCTCGTCTTTCGTTACTTCGGTCACGACGACGACCGTACGGCGGTTCCCTGCTGAAACTTCAAATTCGTCGCCGACTTTTACGTTCTTTTTCGGCATGTCTTTCAGGCTGACTTTACGGATCAGCTCGGCGTTGTACTCGCCGTACGCGTCTTTATGGCCGACTTTCACCGTCTTTTTGTCACCAACCTTCATCTTCGCGAGCTCGGCCTCGAGCTTCGGAATGATATGCCCCTTGCCTTCGAGAAAACTCAGCGGATCGCGGCCCTGTGAAGAATCGATTTTTTGGCCTTGATCGTCGGTCAATGTGTAATGAAAAGTGAGTACGCGGTTTGCCATGGGCGGGTCCTTTCGACAGTGTGACCCAGCGTAGCGTCGGCCCGTCAGCCAAGTCAAAGCCTAAAAAAACGGGAGCCTCGTGGCTCCCGCTGAATCCCGGTTAAATGGCCGAACTCTTAAGGAAACTACATCATGCGCTCAAGGACCCAGCGTGCCCGGAGTCCCGGCTCATCAGGGATTCCGCTGACGCGGAATCCCCGTTCACTCATTACCGCTTGAGGTTGATCACTTCCTCGAGGAGCTGGTCGGTCGTGGTGATCGTCTTCGCGTTGGCTTGGAAGCCGCGCTGGTTTTGGATCAGGTTCACGAATTCCATCGCGAGGTCGACGGTCGAACGCTCGAGAGATTTCGCGAACAGTTTGCCGCGGCCGGCTGCGCCCGGCTTGCCGACGGACGGCGTTCCGCCTTCGCGAGACTCTTTGAAGCGGTTGTTACCGACCTTGTAGAGCTGCTCGGGGTTCTCGAATTTCGCGAGCACGATCTGCGCGAGATCTTTCGCTTCGCCGTTCGAGTAGAGCGCGGTGAGTACGCCTTGATCGCTGAACGACAGGTTCGTGATCGTGCCGGCGGCGGCGCCGTCTTGGTTCCAGCTCACGAGATCGGATTCTTTTCCGTACTGCGTGCTGCCCTTCATGCCTTTGCCCTTGTCCGTCGTGATCGCGTCGCCGAAGTCGATCTTGATCTGCTGGTTCTGGAGCGCGCCGCCCGTGAAGTTGAATGCCTGGCGCGTGACTTGCTCGGTGTCGAGGCGGCCATCGACCGTGTAGGTCAAGCGGCCAGAGAGGACTTCGGACCACTTGCCTTCTTGGCCTCCAGTCACTTCTTTACCGTTCACGAGACCGCGGTACTCCCACGTGCGGTCGGCGGTTTTGTTGAAGAACAGGGTTACGAGGTGCTTGTTGCCTTGCGAGTCGAACACTTCAATGCCCGTCGAGTATTGCGACGAGTTGTGTGGATCGTTGATGTCGAACGGCTTCGTGACGGTGGCGCGCGAGTCGAGGTTGACGTTCAGGTTCACCTCTTTGGTGGCGCGCGCGGGCGTCAAGGCTTTCGGGAACGAGATGTCGCCGAGCTCGTTGATGATGTTGCCTTTTTCGTCGGTTTGATAGCCTTGCACGCGCTGGTCGTCGTTCGTGACGAGAAAACCGTTCTTATCGAAGTGCAGTGAGCCGTCCCGCGTGAACGACTCGCCGTCGGAGCCGCGAAGAACGAAGTAGCCGTCGCCCGAGATCGCGAGGTCGGTCGCCTTGTCGGTTTGGTCGACGTTACCTTGCATGAGAATCGGGTTGACGGCGCCGATCTTCACGCCGCGGCCGATCTGGTTACCACCCAAGATGCCTTTCAAGTTTTTGGCGATGATGTCCTGGAACTCCGCGCGGCTGTGTTTGAAGCCGACGGTGTTCGCGTTGGCGATGTTGTCGCCGATCACGCCGAGCGCTTCACCTTGAGCCGCGAGACCGGATACGCCGGTAAAAAGAGACGAAAGAACTCCCATGAGAAACCTCCCTGTGGCTCACGTCCATGTGAGCCTGCTCCGCACGTCAGTCAGTCGGTGCGTTGCCGTTGGAGGGCTTCTTCGACCGGGGGTTCTGCATCCATGCATCCCCGTTCGAAGGCCAGCCCGAGTTTATAAAATAACCGTACTATCTATGTTCGTAAAAACATTCTCCTTCATCATTTGCCGGTCCATCGCGGTGACGACGGTCTTGTTCTTCACGTTCACGATGAACGCGTTGTCACCCATCAACACCAGCGTCTCGCGCGAGCCTTTGGCCTGCGCTTTTTCGATCGCCTGACCGAGCCTTTCGACGTCGGCGGGCTCCATCGAGATTCCCCGAGAGCGCATGCGCTCAACCGCGTGGTTCGAAAACTGAAGCTTCGCGGCTTCGGTTTTCGCCGCGGGATTCTGC
>DASUEL010000739.1:0-4416 GCA_036275095.1 Bdellovibrionales bacterium | reverse complement strand
AACATCGAAAGCACCGCGATCGATGCGAGGGCCGTGATGTCGGTAATCGCTCCGTTGAGCCAAGGCCTTCGAAGCTCGGCGACCTGGAGCATGATCTCGCGATCGATCACCGACCATTCGTCGGCATCGTCGCCGAAAACGTTTCGGGTAAAAATGGCGAACGAGCCCAGCAGAAAAAACGCCACGCCCGCGAAGAACCAGTTACGAATGGTGTCCCAGCTTACTCTGGGCGCCTTCAAGGACCATTTCATTCGGAGTTGAAACTTAGTGAGAGGTCGAGCCGATGTCCAGCGAAACGTAGATCGAGCTGCGCCCGTTCGACTCGGCGGCGCGAAGCTTCTTGAGCCAGCCGGTGTGGCGGCTTGCGATCGACTGCTGAATCGTTTGCCCGCGCGCGACGATCTTGACGGGCCGGCGCGCGGCGATTCGTCGTAGATCGTGCAGCGTCTTTTCGATCGCCGCCGGCTTGCCGTAATCGTAAATGAAATAGAAGCCCGCCTCTTCAGGCACGAAACCCGGCGCGCTTAGATCGGCGTGCTCCATGCGCACGTTCGCAAATTTGAATTTTTGGAGACACTTCTGGCTTTCACGCAGCCTTTCGCCTACGAACTCGTAGCCGACAAAACGCACTGAGGGATAGTGCACGCCCATCACGAAGCCGATGCGGCCGTATGCCGCGCCCAGATCCACAACGGTATCCCCAGGCTGTGGATTCAAAATGTGGAGAATGCGTCGAATCTCCACGTAAGGGGTCAGCAGGTTTTGAGTCGCGAGCCCGATCCACAACTGTTGATGATCGCGTGAAGAGTTCGGGGCGCGTGCCATGCAGCCGCGCTCGTTGAGCGCCGTCTCCACGCGCGCGGTCTGAAGACCGAGCCAGCCGTCGACACGCTCGGCGTGCTTTTGCGCGTCCGCGTATGAATACGTGCCCTCTTCGAGCAAAGGGTAAGGCGTTCCGGCGTGAAACAGGAGCATGCACCCATCGTAGTGCACGCGCGCGGCCGCTTCCAAGGCGGCCTGGACCTTGGTCGAGTCAGAGCTTTTGCGCGCTTCTCAGCTGGGCCGCGAGCGCCGAGCCTGGCGCCGCCGCTTCTTTTTGGAGCCACTTCGCGAGCGCTTCGATGTCGTTTTTGCGCGCTGATCTTTCACGACCCACGAGCACCACGGTTCGCGTGACGTCGCGGCCGTCGATACGGCGATAGGTCAGCAAATCTTGCGCCGGGCGGTCATGCGCGAGCACCGGCATGAGCGTGTATCCCGCGCCGCTCGCCACTAAGTAGCGCAGCGTTTCGAGGCTGGTCGCATGAAAGTCGCGAATGTTGCCGCGCCGATTCGCCGGGCACGTCTCGAGCGCCTCGTCGCGCAGGCAATGCCCGTCTTGCAGAAGCACCATGTCCTCAGCTTTCAGATCGCCGATGCGCAAGGGTCGTTTCTCGGCCAGCGCGTGGCCCTTCGGCAGCATCACGACGAGCGGCTCCTCGAAGACGGGGTACACGGCGAAGCCGGTTTCATCGAAGGTTCGCGACGCGAGTACGGCATCGAGCTTGCCGGCCTTCAGGCCTTCGAGCAGCCCGTCGGTCAGGCCCTCTTGAAGCCTCAACTGAAGCTTCGGAAAGCTCTTCGCGAGCGGCTTTAAGATTTTCGGAAACACATAGGGCCCAAGCGTCGCGATGGCTCCGAGGCTGAACTGATCTGTCAGCGGCTCGGCACTCAGCTTTGCCAGCGCCGGAATTTTCTCGGCCTCTTCGAGCACGCGCGTGGCCTGCTCGACGACGCGCTTGCCGGCCGCGGTGATCGCCACGCGCCGCTTGTTGCGCTCAAACAGCGTGGTGCCGAGCAAGTCTTCGAGTTTTTTGATTTGGGTGCTGAGGGCCGGCTGGCTGACATTGCACTCTTCGGCGGCACGGCCGAAATGGCCGTGCCGCGCGACCGCCGTCAAATACTCGAGATCCCGAAGAGTCAGCCACGAGACATTCACGAACAACCTGCCTTGATCGGGCGCGCGTCCATGCATTTTCGCCCGGGTTTCGGAGGGGTTACCGCCCCTGCTCTAATAACTTCAACCTATTAGTAAGATAACATTAATAACTTGGATAAATCAAGCCCGTTCGCCGATCCTTATCAAAGCAACAAACACCTTCTGAGGAGGTAAATACATGGCAAGGCTTTTGAGTATTGGCGAAAAGTTCCCTGAGTTCAGCGTTCCCGCCGTCGTCTCTATCGAGAAGGGCAAAGAGTTTGCCACGATCGATCACAATCACATGCGAGGCAAATGGAGCGTCGTGTTTTTCTGGCCGCTCGATTTCACGTTCGTTTGCCCGACGGAAATCGCGGAGTTCAACAAAGAGCTCAAAAACTTTCGCGACCGCGAAGCGCAGGTCTACGGCGTCAGCAATGACAGCCAGTTCGTGCACCTGGCCTGGCGCAACAACCACCCTGATTTGAAGAACCTGGGCT
Source organism: Bdellovibrionales bacterium (assembly GCA_036275095.1). Classification (GTDB taxonomy): domain Bacteria; phylum Bdellovibrionota; class Bdellovibrionia; order Bdellovibrionales; family DASUEL01; genus DASUEL01. The sequence goes on along the minus strand of DASUEL010000739.1, from coordinate 1,959 downwards.
TCCCGATGCTCGCCGACAACAAGAAAGAGCTGAGCGAGGCGCTCGGCGTTCTTCACCCCGTCGATAAAGTCCCGCTGCGCGCGACCTACATCGTCGATCCAGACGGCATCATCCGCTGGGTGAGCGTCAACGATCTCAATGTCGGCCGCAACGTGAAAGAGGTCCTGCGCACGCTCGACGCCCTTCAGACCGACGAGCTCTGCCCGTGCAATTGGGAAAAGGGAAAAGAGACTCTGAAAGTCGGTTGATTGAACCCACAATGAAAACCGAAAGGACGCCGTATGAATCCGAGATTTTTTGAAAACCTCGAGAGTCTCTATCGCGGGCCGGACACCCCGGCCTCGAGAGACTTGAAGCTGAACCTGCAGCGCCTGCTGAATGACGGCGCCCTTGGACCTGAAGACGGATTGCTCGCTTTTCTCGCGGCGTCCCGGGCCGTGGAGTCGAAACCGCTCGAGGAGATCGCGCGCAGCGAGCTCGCCGGGCTGGGCTTGAGCGATGAGGCCATTCAAGAGGCGGCGCAGTCAGCCGCGATCATGGCGATGCTCAACACCTATTACCGGTTCAAACACATGATCGGTAATACGACCGATTACACCAGCACGGGTCTTCGGATGAACGCGCTGGCGAAACCGGTGTTGGGCAAAGAGCGCTACGAGCTTCTGGCCTTCACGGTTTCGGTATTGAACGGCTGCGAGACGTGCATCAGAGCTCACGAGAAGGTCTTGCGCGACGGCGGAATGGAGACGGCGAAGATTCACGACGCCGCTCGCTTGGCCGCAGTCGTAAAGGCTTATAAAACGCTCGTGTCTTGATCTGAGCGTGTGAACGGTCACTAAGCCGATACCTGGGTATACACCTTCGAAAACATAGACGCTCCTCCTCGTCTATATCGAGCGCGGGCTTGGCCCGCGCTTGCACTTTAGACCGTATCAGGGGGAGCAAGATGCGTCTCAAAATTAGAACAATCGACGTTCTGACAATGGCCGTTCTGAGCTCGGCCATCGGCTGCTCACAAAAAGGCGATTTGAAGTACTCGCCCGAGCAATCTTCATCACGAAGCGGCGAACCCGACATGTCCGCGGCGCCCGCTGGACTTCAGCTCATCAACACCAACTGCAACGGCTGCCACGGCACGGCGCCGGGCTCCGGCAATGTCTATGACGTTACGAACGTGAGTCATCTCGTTTCGACCGGGCTGATCGTCCCCGGCTCTCCCGACACCTCTCCGCTTTTCAATACGATCGCGGCCGGCAACATGCCGCCGACCGGCTCACTCGCCGCCGCGGATATCGAAACAATACGCCAGTGGATCATCGATGGCGCCCAACAGGGTGGAGGCGGACCGCTTCCGACGCCAACCCCGCCGCCGCCGCTTGCACCCTCGTACCAGAGTATCGCGGCCAACATTCTGGTCCCGAAATGCGTGAGCTGCCACCGGGCGGGCCGCTCGCAAGGCGGAGTTCGCCTGGACAACTACGATGACGTCCGCCGCGAAGTGCGTGTAAACAATCCCGCGTCCAGCCCCTTATATGAGTCCATCGAAAGCGGCGCGATGCCCGAGGGCGGGCCGGTGCTCCCGGCCAACGAAGTCGCGGCCGTCTTGCAATGGATTCAAAACGGGGCACTCAATAATTAGGATTTATTAAAATACGATTAAGACCTTAAGCGCCGCACTAGCCCTTCCGATTCAAAAACATGTTCCAAAAGGGCGCCGTCGCATTTCGAGAATTTCTGAATACCGTGCCGGATCCGCTGACGTTCCTCGAAAACATTTTCGCGCATGTTCCCACTCCGATTCAAATTTGCGACGCCAAAGGGCACAGCCTGTTCGTTAATCGCGCTTTCTATGAAACTTTCGGCGTGATGCCGCCGCCCGATTTCAGTTTTCTCGACTCGCCCGCGTTGGATCAGTTGGGCCTGCGCGAGCACGTCGACCGTGCTTTCAGAGGCGAAGAG
>DASUEL010000738.1:0-2504 GCA_036275095.1 Bdellovibrionales bacterium | reverse complement strand
CGAATTCGAAAGAGGCATTGATGAATCAGTCGGTCATGAAGGCGCGGAACAAACTTCTTGAGCCCCCATATCGCATTGAAGAACGTCTCTTTAGAGAGTGGGCCGCTCTCGAGCGCGCGCAATGCATTCACCAGCTGGGCGCCTTTGCGCAGATCGGTCTTTCGGAGCGTGGCGACGTCGATCAAAACATTATGTTTCGTCAAAAGCAGATATGCGGGTTTATGCGCTAGTGCTCGCGGGCTCTTCGATTCGCGGATCGAAGTCGCGGTTGCCGAGGCCGGCACCTGGGTTTCGAGCTCCGTCAATAGGCGCGCGACCCGCGCGAATGTGTGACGATCGGCTTCCAGCGACGCGGCCAGGACGGGCTCACCCGAAACTGAAACGCTGAGGTCAACTCGCGCCAGTGCCGCATAGAGTAGGTCTCCGAGCTGCAGCGCGAGCTCGAGCGAGAGCGCAGCCCAAGACGCAGGAGAGGCGCCAGTCACGCGCGCGAAATCAATCTCTGCGCGCGACAAGGTCAAAAGCCGGTCGCGGCTGAGCTGCGGATCCCGAAGGGTGGCCGCCCAAAGAGCTTCGAGCATCGAGCGTCCTTGCGCGAGTTGGACTTGATGAATCGCGATTTTCGCGCGCAAGACTTGCGCATAGAATTTCGCGTTCGAATGCGGATAAAGGTGGCCCAAGGTTTCGGCCTTTTCAATGTCTCGTAAGCAGGACGCGAATTCCCGGAGCTCGAACAGCGCGGCCGCCCGAACCTGGTACAGCGTCATCTTCGTGGCCCCGATCGGACCGAGGCTGAGTCCATCGCTGGCCGCGCGGACGCAGGCCAGCCAGGCGCCCTCATAAAGTTCGATCCGAGCGAGCTCAAGCAAAAGCTCTGAATCGGCACCGTCCGCAGAGAGCAGCCGACTGACGGCTTCTCGAGCCTCGGTGAGGTGCCCGCGGGAGATGAGCGTTCGAAGATGTTGGAGCGGATCGGTCATTCGGTCGAGGCAAAGCGCCTCGGCGCGCTCCAAATTTTCGTTGCGCACCCGCTCCTCGAAAACTTTGGAATCATGATCGCCGCCCGGCTGGACCGCCCGAGCGCTCCAGTACGCGGATTCAAGAGCGATAAGTCTAGATGATTGGCGGTTTTTCATGGCCAAACCAGGGTCTTCAAGAAAAGTGCCATTTACTTGAGATTTGGCGCATTTGGGGGCGCTTTTGAGGGGGCCCGTCTGTCGACGGCACCGACACTGTGACGCAATTTGCCTCCTCCATATAAGCCCATATGGGTCGCGCGCCCGGCCGTTTGCTGGGAAACTGGATTCGCTTTTGCAGATACGAAAGGAACCCTTATGAGACTTTTGGCTTTCATTCTCCCCTTTGCCTTCTCCGCCACTGCGTCGGCGTCGATCATCGGGCTCGTTACGAGCTTCGAGGGCGGCAATGAAATTCAGGTCCGTGTCTTTTCGAAAGACAAGCAGATCATCATGAGCGTGTACCAGCCAAAACCTCTTTACAACGGACGCTGCAAAGTGCAGCCGTATCGCCGAACCATGAATGACTGGAATCGCGAGCCGCTGATCGAACCCGGTGAGAATGGGGAGCCGCTCGTCACGATGGCCCTTTGGTACAATCGCGAGTGCATCGACGCGTACTATGAGGCGCCGGAGAAATACAAAGATCTCCCGTCCAAGCCTCAAACTGATGAAATCAACCTTACACGTTTGTTCGAAACAAATGCCCGCCTCGCCGAGCATTACCAGATGTTCCTCGACGGCCGCATCAACTTGGCCGTTTGCATGCAGCATTACGGCGGCCGTGAGAGCGAGCTCGCGTGCGATCCATTTTCAGCGAAAGAAGTGCTCGGGCAAGGCAAAGTGGTGTACCAAACCGGCCTCAGAAAGTACCTCATCCATCTTCCTCAGCCCATCGATGGCGAGCGTCCGTATCTGAAGCGCGCGCCGCCGGCGAAAGATATGTTTACGTTACCGGTCATCGAACACAGGCAGCGAATGGCGAACCTGAAGCCGAGCGCGTTTCTCGAGCTGACCGAAGATTTCGTTTTCACACCGGCACAGACGCCACCGAGGTCTAACGAACGGCGCAGCTTTAGCTTCGTGAATGGTAAAGAACTCACAGCAGAGGAAAACGAGCACTACCAAAGCGGCGCCAAACTGGGGTCCCTATTTTGCGGAATCTCAATCTCGCACCCGAAGAGCGACCGAGTGGTCCTGCCGAAAGGCACCTATCGGATCTATTTTCTCAGCGGCTCTTTGAGCTCGGGCGCCAACACGGGGCTATATCTCAATGGCGCGATCGTCGGGCCTGAGGCCGAGCACGGATCGAACCCGTTTTTTGGATGCTCTAGGCGCACGATCGGCGGCCAGCCGAACTTCACTGTCCAAGAATTCGAAGCCGCATTTGGCGGCCGAATCAGAGTTCATTTGACCGAATATTAAAACCGAAAAATTAACCCGCTCTCCCGCACCGGGAGCGCAAACCGAGGAGAACGTATGAAGACG
>DASUEL010000737.1:0-4150 GCA_036275095.1 Bdellovibrionales bacterium | reverse complement strand
GAGCCGTTCTTGGCGCGCTGGCTGGAGCCACTGCACAGCCGGCTCGAAGTGGCTCCACCGCCTGCGTGGCACGCCTACCTGTCGCTTCCATTCGGCATCCTTGTGGGCACCCTCGGCTTGGCCTGGCTTCTGAGCGCGTTGTTTCCGTCACTGCAGCTTCGCAAAGGCCTGCACGCTCTCATGAGTCCGTTTGCGGGCTTTCACATTTCGAACCCGTACGGGCTCTTTGCCGTGATGACGACCGAGCGGCCCGAGATCATCATTGAAGGAAGCGAAGACGGCCGCAACTGGAAGGCGTACGAGTTCAAATACAAACCCGGCCGCCTCGATCGCGCGCCGCCGTTCGTGGCGCCCCATCAGCCCCGGCTCGATTGGCAAATGTGGTTCGCGGCGCTCGGCTCCTATGAGAATAACCGCTGGATACAGAACCTCCTCGTTCGCCTCTTAAAGAACGAAAAGTCAGTGATCGCTCTTTTGGCCGAAAACCCTTTCAGCGAGAAGCCGCCGCGCATGATCCGTGCATCGCTTTACAAGTATAATTTCGCTGCGTCAGGCTCCGGCGATTGGTGGGTGCGCGAGCCGCGCGGCGATTACAGCCCGACGCTCGAGCGCACGGGAGACGACTGATGGCCAAAGTGATCGTGGGCCTCGGCTCCAATCGCGGCGACCGCCTCGCGAATTTGCGATGGGCGCTGCTCGAGCTCAAAGCCGTCGCGTCTCTACACGCGGTTTCGCCCGTATATGAATCGGAGGCCATGCTTCCCGAAGGCGCGCCAGCCGAGTGGAACCGCACGTTCTTCAACCTCGCGGCCGAGGTTGAGACGACGCTCGCGCCCGAGTCCCTGCTCGCCGCGGTCAAAAAAATCGAAGCAAAACTGGGCCGGTCGAGTGCCGAGCGCTGGGCTCCCCGCGAGATCGACCTCGATCTGCTGGCGCTCGAGCGCGGTTCCTACCGGGCGGCCGGTCTCGAGATCCCGCACCCGGGACTTGCCGAGCGGCCGTTCGCGCTTTTGCCGCTTCTCGATTTGTGGCCCGAGTACTGGGCCGGGCCGCACCCCTGGCTCTGGAGCGAGACTCGCCCGTTCAACACCCGCAAGACCACGCATGCACTCACGCGCCTCATGGGAATCGTCAACGTGACGCCCGACTCGTTCTCAGGCGACGGCGTCGGCTCGGATCTCGCACGCGCCGAAGCGCAAATCGAGCGCCTGATCGGCGGCGGCGCCGCGATTCTGGACTTCGGCGCCGAAAGCACGCGGCCCGGAGGTACGCCGCTGACTCCGGGTGAGGAATGGAGCCGCCTCGGCCCCGTCTTCGAATCGCTCGTGCCACGGCTGAAGGGCCGCGCGATCGTAAGCCTTGATTCGCGCCACCCTGAAACCATCAAACGCGCGCTCGGGCTCGGCGTGCAATGGATCAACGACGTCACCGGCGCGGGTCACGACGAGATCCGCGCGGCCGCCCGCGAGCACGGGGCGAAACTCGTCGCCATGCACAGCCTGACCGTGCCCGTGGTTCGCGAACGCGTTTTGTCCGATGACAAAGACCCCGTCGAAACGGTGCTCGCGTGGGGTTTCGAAAAGCTGCGGGAGCTCAGGGCCGCGGGCCTGCGCGACGACCAGATCGTGCTCGATCCCGGTATCGGGTTCGGCAAGACTCCGCAGCAAAACCTCCACCTGCTCAACGAAGCGTGGCGCTTTCATGCCTGGGGCGTGGAGGTTCTGATCGGCCATTCCCGTAAATCGTTCATGGGCCGCTTCACGGCGCTTCCACCCGCCGAACGCGACCTCGAGACGGCGCTTCTTTCAGCGCGGCTGGCCCGGCAGGGTATCGAGTACTTGCGGGTGCACGAGCCGGCTTTGAGCGAACGAGCCATTGGAACCTTTCAATTTCTGCGGTAAGACCTCGTCATGCTCAAACGTATCTCCGGTGCCTCCGCTTTCGTGAACGACGATTTTTCGGCTGATGCGCGCGCGCTGCGCGCGGAGTTCGACCGGCGCTTTGCCGACCCGCTCGCGACATCGAACGCGCGCTTCGTGTGGGATTACTGGAACGTGCCGGGGCAGTACACACTCGTGCGCACGCCGGCGTATCACTTTTTTTCGGGGCCGCTCTACAAACGGTTTCACGAAAGCCTGCTCGCCTTCGGGCGCGAGCGGCTCGGCTGCTACGACATCACGCCGCCGTGGCTCAGCTTTTACGTCGAAGGCTGCCGCCAGGAGCTGCACGCCGATGTCCCGCATGGCCCATGGGCTTTCGTGTATTCGCTGACGCTATGGAACGAGCGCCGGTTCACCGGCGGTGAGACGCTGATTCTGAAGCCGGCAACACTTGATTACTGGCGCCACTTCAGCGAGCTCAAAGGCGTCGAACATGAGGATCTCGCGATTCGGATTCCCTCGCGCTTCAACCGTCTGCTTGTTTTCGATCCGCGTTTTCCGCACGGGGTAACCCCCGTGCACGGGGTGCACGATCCGCGGCTCGCGCGCTTGGTGATTCACGGCTGGTTCACCGATCCGGAGCCTTACGTGACGGGCGCGCTCACCCGCGCGCAGGCCACAGGCGCGATCCAAGACTGGCTCGCCTCGCAGGCCGCGCTGTTCTCGAGCCGGAGCGACCTGCATGGCGCCTTGAGCGCGCGTTTCGGCGTCTCTCCCGCGGGGAAGGTTTCAAAAATCGATTTTCTGACGAATACGCTGTTGTCTCTCGAAGGCGCGACGGTGAAGCCGTTCTTGAAGAGCCTCGAAACGTCGTTGAGCGCGATGAGGTTTCCGAAGGCGCGCGGGCCCTCCAAGGTGACGCTGCCGCTGGTCTTTAAAGTCTGAGCCTCAATTCAGTCTTTCGATTCTTTTTGGCCGGCGCGCTTGTAGTCGGTCGTGTAAAAACCCGTGCCTTTGAACGCGAACGAGCTGAGGCTGATCAGCTTCTCGACCTTTTTGCCGCAGTCGGGGCACTTCTTCATGAGCGGGTCTGAAAACTTCTGCATGACCTCGTGGACTTTGTCGCAGTTCTCGCAGCGGTATTCATAGATCGGCATGAGTCGGTCTCCTTCAGGCAAACGGATTTGGTGTATATTTAGATAATGGGAATGCCCATGGGCCTGTCAAGGCCGGGGCCGCCTTTAGGCGATTATTTACCTGAAATCATTCGCGAATTAAGACCCTATGCCGGGCCCGGCGGCCAAAGGCCGCGGCCCGGGGCGAACCGAATGCCGCGGGGTCAGACCGGCTTCAAGGTTGCCGCCCGAAAAAACGAGGCCGGCTTTTTCTGCGGAATCCGGCTCCACAGCCGCTGAATCTCGTCTTCGTTGAGCGTTTCTTTTTGGAGGAGCTGCTCGGCCCCCTCGACGATCAACTCCCGGTACTCCTTCAGCACCGAAAGCGCCGAGGTGAACGCTTGCTCGAGAAATCGCGAGACTTCGGCGTCGATGCGCACGGCGGTCTGATCGCTGTACTCGTGGGTTGCGACGTTTTCGCGAATGCCCAGAAGCGGCGTCGGCTCCCGCTCGTACGTCACGAGGCCCAGCTCGCGGCTCATTCCATAGCGTGTGACCATCGCGCGTGCGATCTCGGTTGCCTTGTCGAGGTCGTCGCCCGCGCCGGTCGAGATGTCTTGAAAAAATATCTGCTCGGCCGCGCGGCCGCCGAGCAGGATCGCGAGCTTACCTTGTAGCTCTTCGCGCGTCATCAGATAGCGGTCGTCGGTCGGGCGGCGAAATGTGTAACCGAGGGCTCCGATTCCGCGCGGAATGACCGAGATTTTGTGAACCGCCTCACCCTGCCCGAGCGCCAGCGCGACGACGGCATGACCCATTTCGTGAAACGCCACCCGGCGCTTTTCTTCGGGGTTGAGGATGCGGTTTTTGCGCTCAAGCCCCGCGATGATGCGCTCGATACCCTCGGTGAAATCGCGATTCTCGATGTGATCGGCGCCCCGGCGCGTGGCGATCAGCGCGGCCTCATTGGCGAGGTTCGCGAGATCGGCGCCCGAGAACCCAGCGGTCAGCGAGGCGACGACGCCGAGATCGACTGACGGATGCATCTTGATCGACTTCGTGTGCACGCGCAGAATCTGCTCGCGCCCCGCCTTGTCGGGTTTGTCGACGAGAATCTGGCGATCGAAGCGGCCCGAGCGCAAAAGCGCCGGGTCG
>DASUEL010000736.1:0-7099 GCA_036275095.1 Bdellovibrionales bacterium | reverse complement strand
TCGGGCGCGGCTGCCGCATCGGCTTCAGCCGATTGTTCCGTCTCAGCTTCTGCAGCCTTCGTTTCGTCCTCGACTGCGGCTTCAGGCTCCGCCTCTTCGGCAACCACATCATCGGAAATCTCAGGAACAAGTTCGTCTTCTGGGGTTTCGGCTTGAGCGACGACAGAGGCACTGTGCACGGGAGCCGGCGGCATGACAAATGCCCAGAAAAGCATGATTGCTAAACAACGCCGCTTCAGACCTAGGTGCATTTTTTTAATATACACGATGTGTCCCTCGGAGACCGTGATAAAATATGAGTCGTGGCAGTCTTCAGACTATTGGTCTTAGCTTTCTCACTCAGCGTATTCGCCTGCCCTCACGCTTACTCAGACGACTCGACGAACGACGAGGGCGAGGTTTCTGAAACCGAGCCCGCACTCACGCCCGACAGCGTTCTCGCGGAGCTCACGCTGGACCAAAAAATAGGGCAGCTGTTTTTTTTGGGGTTCAAAGGCCAGAAGTACACGAGCGACGTGCGCGAGGCACTACAGGCGGTTCGCCCCGGCGGAGTCGTCGTGTTTCGCAAGAACATCAAGTCGGCCGAGCAGATTTCCATGCTCAATCACTCCGCGCAAACCGACTTCATCGACAACAACGGTGTTCCGCTCTTTATCGCAATCGATCAGGAGGGCGGCGTCGTCACCCGCATTAAAAGCAAGCCACCGCTGCCGAGCGCGCTTGCCCTCGGGCAGACGAACAGCCGCGACATCGTCGGTCGCATGGGTTTCTACACCGGAACGCTCATGCGAGCGCTCGGCTTCAACATGAATCTCGCGCCCGTTCTCGACGTTGCCGACCCGAACAAGCCTTCATTCATCGGTACGCGTTCGTTTTCAGGCGACCCCGAGACGGTAGGAAAAATGGCCTTCGCTTTCGCCCAGGGCTTGCAAATGGCGGGCGTCGTTTCGACACTCAAACATTATCCCGGGCACGGCGGCCCCGCCGCGGACTCGCACAAAGAAGTACCCGTCATGCATGATGACATGAAGACGCTGTTATCAACGCATCTCAAGCCCTTCACCTATCTGAATTCAAATCTCGAGACGCCGGCGATCATGGTTGCTCACGTATTGTACCCAAAGATCGACCGTGAGCCCGCCACTTATTCGAAGGTGCTCGTGGAGGAGGTCCTCCGCAAGAAGCTCGGCTTCGACGGACTAGCAATCACCGATGACATCGACATGGAAGGCGCGAAAAAAATCAAAGACCCAGGGGAGCAAGCCATCCGCGCCATCGAAGCCGGCGTCGACATGATCATGGTCGCATGGCACAAGACATCCCAGCAAAAGGCGTTCAACGCCGTCAAAGCGGCGGTCAAAAGCGGACGAATCAAGGTGGCGCGCATCGATGCGAGCGTGAAGCGAATCCTCGACGTGAAGCTCCGCTATGGCCTTTTCAACAAACCGCCGACGCCCTCCATGAAGACCATAAACATGATTTTCGCCGACCCGAGCTTCAAGCGCGCGGCCGACCAGGTTATGGCCACAAACATCGAGCGCTCGTTTCAGAACATCAGGGTCGAAAGGCCGCTGGATGATGGCTTCAAAGTGAACATTTTCGCTCAGTCTCCCAAATTCTATCAGTCATTCGTTCAATACGCGCAAGACGGGTGTTGCCGGTACGTGCGGTTCAATGAAAAGACGATCGCCCGCATTAACGGCCGCTCAACAGACCTGAATGTGATTTACATTTCCGGAGCAAAGTCACTGAACCTCGCGAACGCAATTCCTGCAAAATACGCAAAACGTGTGTTGCTCGTGAATACCGGCATCCCCGGCTCAATCAAGCAGCCAGATCGCTTTCTCGGCGTCGTGAACATTTACTCGCCGAACGCCGCGGCCGGCGAGCTCGTTGCCAAATATCTCTATAGCGCCGAAGAGCAGGAGCCAGAGCTGCGCGACCCCGCATCGAACGAGGGCGACGAAGCGCCGGAAGACTCCGCCTCAGTCTCGAAAAATTTGCTGAAACTTGGGAATTCAAATGGCCAATCCGCTCGGACCAATTGATATCGAAATCAACGCTCAAAAGGCTGCGCTCCAGCGAATTCAGGTTCAGATTCGCGCCACGATCGCGGGGTTCGCGGCAATGCCGCCGAAAGAGCGCGCCAGAAACATCTCCGAGATTCAGAAATCCCTCGAAAACATATCCCGATTCTTTGACAAGCTGAAGGGTTCCACCATACAAAATACCGGGACACGTTTTGCGGTTGAGAACCTGAAACAGAGCTTTTTCACTGTCCGCACACAGTGGCGAAAGTTCGAGCTCACGCTCAACGTCACGCGTGTCGGCTAACTTAACAAAGGCCCGGTTTCCGCGTGTTCAAGTCTTCGCACTACAAAAATAAGATCGCTTTCGTCATTGGCGCTTCCGAAGGTATCGGCAAGTCCGTCGCCAAAGGTTTGCTTACGAACGGAGCTAACGTCGTGATTCTCTCGAGAAGCGCGCAGAAGCTCGAAGCAGCCCGCAGCGAGCTCGAGCGAGAGAAGACCGGTCGCGACCAAACCCTCGTCGCACGAACCATCGACGTTCGCGACTTTACACAAACCCGGGCTACGCTGGGCTCCCTCATCTCACAATTTGGCGTCCCGGACTTCGTCGTCAACACCGCGGGTTTTGCGCGCCCGGGCTACCTCACGGATCTCGATATCGAACATATCCGCGAGATGATGGAGCTGAATTACTTCGGGACCGTTCACGTGTGCAAAGCCGTGCTACCCGAGCTCCTGAAGGCTAAGCGTGGCCACATCGTAAATACGTCCTCGATCGCCGGCTTCATTGGTTTGTTCGGCTATACGGGTTATTCCGCGAGCAAGTTCGCGGTCGTCGGGTTTTCGGAGGCTCTTAAAAGGGAAGTCGCACCCTTGGGCGTAAAGGTTTCGGTACTTTGTCCGCCCAACACGAAGACGCCCGGCCTCGAAAATGAAAACAAGCACAAACCGGCCGAGGTTTTGGCGACCGAAGAAAAGGTCAAGGTTGTCGATCCTGATTATGTCGCAAACGATCTGCTGAAAGCGTTGCCGAAAAACAAGTTTCTGATCATTCCTACGCTAGACGGCACCCTGGCCCACCGGCTGAACCGCTTTTTGCCCGGGCTACTCGAACAGTTTGTGAAGCGCCCCTTTTCGTCGTGACAAATTTTTTTAGTTGAATCCGCAAATTTTTCGGGTTTTTTCGAGCCCTTTGCTCTACATTAAAGCCTTCAGACATGGATAAATCGACACTCACCGAAGGTTTTCACAAACTATCCAGCGCCGATCGCCGGCGTCGCCTTCAAGCCCTCTGCGGCCTGAGTGAGGACGACCTCAGGGTCTTGTCGGGCGAAATCGCACTACCCGCCGAAATCGCCGAAAATCTAATCGAGAATGTCGTCGGTTACTTTCCGATTCCGCTCGGAATCGCAACGAACTTCAACATCGACGGCCGAGACGTTCTCATCCCTATGGCTGTAGAAGAGACTTCGATCATCGCCGCGTGCAGCGCTTCGGCAAAATGGATCCGCCGCGAGGGCCACATTACGACTTACACGAAGGGCAAGCTCATAATCGGCCAGGTCCAGCTGCCGAACGTGAAGAACACGGCCCGGGCACGCCAAGCGCTTCAAGACAACCGAGACCTGCTGATTTCACTCGCCAACATGTGCGTGCCCGGCCTCGTCGGCCGCGGGGGCGGCGTTCAAGACATCGCCGTTCGCGAAGTGCCCCGCAATGATCCCGCATGTCCCGGAAACATGCTCGTCATACACATACTTTGCGATCCCTGCGACGCGATGGGCGCGAACCTTATCAATCAGGTTTGCGAAGCGCTCAAGCCGCGCATCGAGTCCCTCACGCAAGAACGCGTGGGCCTCTGCATTCTGTCAAATTTGGTCGATTCGAAATTGGCCGGAGCCGAGGTCATCATTCGAAACATCGATCCCGTGGTGGGCCACGGAATTCAAGAAGCCTCGATATTCGCCAAATCAGATCCGTATCGCGCCTCAACACACAACAAAGGCGTCTTGAACGGCATTGACCCCGTCTTGATCGCCACCGGAAACGACTGGCGCGCGGTCGAGGCGGGCATTCACGCGTACTGCGCGCGAAACGGCTCGTATCAACCAATCACCGACTGGAAGATGACGGGGCCCGATCTGATCGGGCGCTTCGAAGCCCCCATGGCAGTCGGAACCGTAGGCGGCGTCACTCGCGTACATCCAACCGCGAAAGTGGCACTAAAGATTCTCGGCGTAAAACACGCTGACGACCTCGCACGAATTTGTGCGGCCGTCGGGCTCGTTCAGAATTTGGGCGCGTTAAAAGCTCTCGCGACCGTCGGGATCGTAAAGGGGCATATGAATTTACATGCGGCCAATCTCGCAATTGCCGCGGGTGCCGAGCTACATGAGGTTGCGCAGGTGCGAGAACATCTCGTCGAAGTTCTGAAAGCCGAAAAGAAGGTTACCCTCAGCGACGCGCAGAGGATTCTCGAAAATATCCGCTCTGCCGTTTTGTAATCGCGCCAACTTTCAAAATACTCTCACGCTTCAAAAACAGCCAGAGGCCCTGCACCACCAGCAGATTCGTCATCAAAAAGAAGATCGCCTCCTCAACGGGCAAGGAACCCACTTTCAATCCGACGGTGTAATCCGTCGAGATGGACCAAATCCCCCAATGAATCGCGAGCGCATCCGCAATCCATAAATATATTGTGGGAAGGCCGACGGCGGCGGCATATAGACGCTTGTTTTGAGAGAACTCGCTTCCTCCGACACCCCACTGCAACGCCAAGACGGGCGGAGCCCACGCGAGAATCAGTCCCGCATAGAGCGTGCGCTCGAAAAACAGGCAGGCCACGCCGGCCAGGGTCACCGCGGACCAGAAGGCCGTTCCGATCCAGTTCGGCGCGGGCTTCCCTTCAAATGGCATGGCACGGGCCAGCCGGCAAAAGAGCAGACCCGTCATGATCGACTGTAATATGAAAAACAGATATTCCTCGACCGGAACGTATCCTATCGTGCCCATCACTCGATCCTCGCCATACTGCCAAACGCCTTTATAGACGAGGTAGTTGTCCCACGGAGTCGTGTAGACCATTGCGAGCGCGCAAATGAACACGAGGCCGAGGCCAGCGCGCTTTCGCGCGAGCTCGCCTCGTATGGGCCGCAACAGAGCCAAAATGAAAATAGGCGGCAAGATGAAGAGCAGGTGGAACTGAAAATACGTCATTGCGGCTCCAAAAACTTATGCAGCTTGCGATCGTGCCGGGCGGTCGAAACGAGCTCCAAAGTGGCCAGGCGGCCCAGCTCGATCAACGACCAAACGGTCCAAACGACCTTGATGTACCATGGGACGAAGATGCGGCCCTCCATCACCCGAAAGGCCTTGTACCTGACGTGCAAGCCGATGGCGCGATAAAGCCTGCTCGCGACGACGATTCCAAGACGCTGGCGAAACGGTATGTATCGCATCCCCGTATCCGCGCTTCTATAGTACGTGTCGGCGAGCAGGAGCATCTCGCGCAGGACCGGCACGAGCTGCCTCGACGTCACGCGGCCGCCAAGAACGTCAGACGGTTCGATTCCATGTTTTCTGAGCCACTCTATAGGAACGTAAATCCGGCCCATTTCGGCATCTTCGCGCACATCCCGGCAGATATTCGTGATCTGCATGGCAAGGCCGAGGTCGATCGCGAACGGCTCCGCAGAGCGCGTCCGCACATCCAGCACGACACACATCATGAGACCTACGGTGCCCGCGACATAGTAGCAATACTGAAGAAGCTCGTGCTCGTTATTGATTTCGACTTTGCCGAGGTCGAGCTCCGCGCCCTTGATCAAGTCAAATGCCGGCGCCAGATCTCCGCGCCGCTCGGCCATGAGCTCTTTAAACGCATGAATGAGCGGCCGCGCGGCCACGAGTCCCGCGAGCTCATCACGAATTTGCCCGAGCTCGCGCCGGGCGCGCCCACGATCGTCGGAGCGATCCGCGATGTCGTCGACGAGCCGGCAAAAGGTGTAGATCAACGCGGCTTCGTTAAACGCACGTTCCGAAAGAAAAAACGCGCCCCAACGAAACGAGCGCGCATGTTTCGATAAAACCGCTTTGTTGTCGATGGTGAGATTGCTCATTCAAACGACCGGCGCTGGCGGAATCATCCGATCCAGCACTTTCGCCGAACACAGAACGCCGGGAACGCCCGCGCCGGGATGCGTGCTGGCACCGACGAAGTAAAGTCCGCGAATGTCCTCGGAGCGGTTATGAAATCTGAAATAGGCCGACTGAGAAAATCGCGGCTCAAGGCCGAAGCCCGCTCCATCCGCGGAGCGCAGGCTGGTCTCGAAATAGTCGGGTGTTATGAACTTTGAGGTCACCAAATTAGACTTGATTCCCGGAATGACACCGCGGTCGAGCGAAGTCATGATGCGATCGAAATATTCCGCGCCCGTCTTCTCCCAATTGATTCCGCTCTTGTTGTTGGGAACCGGTGACAAGACGTAGAACGCCTCATGGCCCTCGGGCGCAAGTCCCGGATCGCTTCGTGTGGGAGCATGGAGATACAAGCTGAAATCCTCGCTAAGCACCCGGCGATTGAATATGTCGTCCAATAAGCCTTTATAGCGCGGCCCCATGACGATCGTATGGTGGGCGAGCTCGGGGTAGAGTTTTTTCGATCCGAAATATGCGACGAATAGTCCCATGGACGAGCGCCGCCGGCTCAAGCTCCGATCGGAGTGCTTCGATCGAAGGCCCCGATCGATCCACTTCGAATACGCCACGACCGGATCCGCATTACTGACGACGAGATCGCAGTCGATCTGTTTGCCGTTCGAGGTATGAACTGAACGTACGCCGCCATCCTTGACTTCGATGCGTTCGACCGGAGAGTTGTAATGAATTTCAGCACCCAGCTCTTCAAGCAGCCGAACGAGGCCCTTGACGATGGCTCCGGTCCCGCCCTTTGGAAAGAACACGCCCCATTTGCGCTCGAGCCAATGAATCAGCAAGTAGATTGACGTGGTTTGAAACGGATTGCCGCCGACCAATAGAGGCTGAAACGTAAACACTTGCCGAAGACGCTC
>DASUEL010000735.1:0-3756 GCA_036275095.1 Bdellovibrionales bacterium | reverse complement strand
GGCGAACCAGGTAGTAGTCGAGATCGCCGCGATTCACGTACGTCGGAAGCCACCAGAGGTTGTTCGAGAACAGCGTCATGTTGAGCGCATCGACGATGAGATAGCCCGACACGAAGATCATGATCTGCCCTTCGTTCCAGCCCGCAAGTCCCGGCGTGTTCAAGAAGATCACTTTGTAAAACACGATCTGCACGACGTAGTACAAAAGGTCCATGATGATTCTGAACGTGAAGTCGAGGCGAAATTCCATCGAGCGGCTGAATGAGAACCTCAGAAAGTACGCGTAAAGGCGCGCATAGCGCATCATTGACCGACTCCGGCGTAATTCTTGGAGCCCCGCCGCCAGATCATTTGCGCCGCGAGTGTCGCGACAATCGCCCAAACGGTAATGATGGCAAGACCGGCGAGCCATTCGCTGGTCGTAACCTGCCCCATGAAGCAACGGATCGGAAACGAGATGAAATACGAGAACGGCAAGATTTCGAGCACCTTGCGGACACCTTCGGGGAAGAGCGTGAGCGGAAGCATCGCGCCTCCAAGAAGCGAGACGGTGAACTTCACCATCACGAGAAGGCTCCAGACGCTGTCAGCCCAAAACGCGATCATCTCGACGGCCAGGTTGATGATGAAGTAGAGGTAGCCCGCGAAAAAGATCAGAACGATTCCTTGAAGAACGGAGAGTGCCGAAGTCTGAAGCTCGGCGGGGCGGTCGAAGAAAAGCGAGAGCAGGCCGAGAGTCATCACGAGTTGAATCAGCCCGATCGACGTCTTTGCGATATGAGCGATATATTTGTAGGGCAGCACGGGCATCGGGTAGACGATGTAGCGGGTGAGCGTGCCTTCGTAGATTTCGGTCGAAATGTGTGTCCACGAGTCGCCCATCGTCATGCGCTCCACCAGCGGCGCTAAAATGTAGTACAGCATGAGCATCGGAAACGTGTAGCCGCCCACTTGCTCAGTGCCGCGAACCTCGAAGATCGCGCTCCACAAAAAATACGCCACACCGAACTGAACGAAGATGGAGCCCGCGAACTGTACCCAAAAGTCGACGCGGTAGGAGAGCAGCTTTCGCATTTCGAGCGAATAGGAGTGCCACATCCACCGGGAAATCACAGCGTGCGGTCCTTCATGATCGACTCGATGATCGTGGTGATCTCCTCGTCTTCCATGGTGAGATCAATGACCGGGTACGACTTTAGAATGTGGGCGGCGGCTTCGACGGTCTTGTCTTTCGGGACGGCCACTTTCAGGACTTCGTCATTGTGAACGAGAGTCTGCGCGAACGGCAGGCCGATCGACAGTGTGGGCGCTCCCGCGGGGCGCGCCTCGACGCCGTTGCCGGCGTGCGCGGGAATCGCGGCTGGCGCCGTGGCCAGACTCGCTCCGATCGGCTTGTCGAGATGGGCCGTGATGACTTTGTGGCGCGCGTAGCGCCTCACGATTTGCCTGAGCGGGCCGTCATAAATGAACTCGCCCTCGCGAATCACGATGATGCGCTCGCAAAGGCGCTCGATGTCTTCCATGTAATGAGACGTGAGAATCATCGCGGGACTGTGCGATTTGCGGTAGCCGAGCAGAAATTCGCGAATCGACCGCTGAGCCGTGATGTCGAGGCCGATCGTCGGTTCGTCGAGAAATACGACGCGAGGATTGTGCAAAAGCGACGCGATTAGCTCCATCTTCATGCGCTCGCCCAAGCTTAATCGGCGGATCTGCACGTTCAGCAGATTCTTCACTTGGAGGGTGTCGGCGAGAAACGCGAGATTTTCGCGATATTGTTTTTCGGGAAGCTGATAAATCTCTTTTAGAAGTAAAAAGCAGTCACCGGCCGGAAGATCCCACCAGAGCTGCGCCTTCTGCCCCATCAAGAGAGCAATCTGGCGCCGAAAAGGGAGCTCGCGCTTCCAGGGCGTATGACCTAACACGCTGGCCGTGCCCGACGTCGGGTGAATGATACCGGCCAGAAGCTTGACCAGAGTGGTTTTGCCCGCGCCGTTCGCGCCGATGAGACCGACGATTTCGCCGGGGCCCACCTTCAGTGAGACGTTCTTGAGCGCGTGTTTCTCGGTCCATTTGCGGCTGACGAGCGCTTTCAGCGAGGCCTTCAGGCCGGCTTCTTTGAGATGAACCCGGAACGTTTTAGATAAATTTTCAGCTGAAATCATAGGGAGCTCCCATTGAGCCATGTCCCCGGAACCTTTGTCAAAAGCCTATTTCTTAAGCTTGCGGCGGATGGTATAAAACGGGATCCCTTTATGAATCCTGTCGAATACCTGAAGACCAACCCATTCGTTTTAGCGCCGATGGCCGGCATCACCGATGTCGCGTTTCGTACCTTCATGCGTGAGATGGGTTGCGGTGTCGTCGTGACCGAGCTCGTCTCGAGCAACGGCCTTCAGTACGCGAGCCAGCGCACGCGCGATCTCATGCGCTTCGAAGAGACGCAGCGGCCGGTGGGCATTCAGCTCTTCGGCGAAGTGCCCGAGCACCTCGCGAACTCCGCGAAGTACGTGCAAGACCAGGGCGCCGATTTCGTCGATCTCAACTTCGGCTGCCCGGTGCCGAAAGTCGTGAAGAATGGCGGCGGGGCCGCGATTTTGAAAGATCTCAATCAGCTTCGCCACGTCTTGCGCACGGTGAAGTCCGCGATTCAGATTCCGCTTACGATCAAGATCAGAACGGGCTGGGACGATGCGAACCGCAACGCCGACCAAGTCGCCCAGATCGCGTATGACGAAGGCATCACGTGGGTCGCGATTCATGGCCGCACGCGGACACAAGCTTACGCGGGCCGCGCCGATTGGGATTACATCGCAAGCGTGAAAGCTGGCGCGAAATTGCCGATCTTAGGCAACGGTGACATTCAAACAGCGGGCGAGGCGAACGAGCGGCTGCGCACGAGCGGCTGCGACGGCGTGCTGATCGGCCGCGGGTGCCTGAAAAACCCGTGGATTTTCCGTCAAGCGATGGAGCTTTATACGGATGCTCCCGAGCGCCAGCAAAAAGAAACGTTTCAGGTCGTGTTCGGCCGGCTGCATGGCCATCTCGAGCGTTACTTCGATCAGCGCATGGTGATGCTTCAGCTGAAGAAATTCGCGGCTTGGTATTCGACGGGTTACCCGGGCGCCGCGCACTTCAGGCGGCAGCTTTTTCAGAGCACGACATACGAGCAGATTCTCGAGACGATCGAGGTTTATTTCAAAGCGCTCGACCTCAGCCTGCAAAGCGACACACGCAACGAGCCATTTCTTATGGGCGGACATGGATAGTTGATCCATATCACGTACCTTCCTTCGCAAAAGTCTCCCTTTATTGTCACTTCAGCAAACCTCTCCTCAATAGGTCGTTTATTCATGTTTTCTCGCCACTTACGAGCCTCGAATTAGACACGGCTGCTCAAAGTCTTTCCACTTTGCCTGGTGTAATGGAGGTGGCCCGCATTGCACTTGAGTTGGCTGGAGGAAGTCCCGATGGCGCGAACATACGTGTTTCTTTTGATCTTTGGTTTTTCCCAAATCGCGATGGCCCAGCAAACCACCCGCAAGCATAATTGCCCAACCGAATACGAAACGCTTGCAATGTGTGTGGGTGCAGCACAAAAAAATCGCTCTCTAGTTATTCGTGTTTCCATTCAAGTGTGCAAGAAAGCCAACGAAATTTTTGTCGGTGTTCTAGATTCAGGTACGCACGCGTCTTTACCGGTTTTGAATCGGGCGACGGTGATTCCGAATCCAAACGGCACCACTACATTTGACA
>DASUEL010000734.1:0-3128 GCA_036275095.1 Bdellovibrionales bacterium | reverse complement strand
TACTACAAATTTTGGAACGACATGATTAAGCCGAAGGGCTACGAAGTCGAGCGCGAGTCGCTGACGGAGACCTACGGCAAATTCGTGATTCGTCCTCTCGAGCGCGGCTACGGCCTCACGCTCGGAAACTCACTGCGCCGTATTCTCCTTAGCTCGATGATGGGCTCGGCTATTTCAGCCGTCCGCTTCGAAGGCGTTTTGCATGAGTTCACGACGATTCCCGATGTGATGGAAGACGTTTCGGACATCATTCTGAACCTGAAGCAAGTTCGCTTCCGTCAGTTTGATCCCGCTCCGCAAACGGTTCGTATCGTTAAGAAAGGCGCTGGACGTATTACGGCCGGCGACATTGAGACGAACGATAAAGTTCAGGTTTTGAACCCCGGTCAACACATTGCCACGCTTCGTGACAATGCGAACTTCAACGTCGAGTTGATCGTGAGCTTCGGCCGTGGCTTCGTAGCCGCTGAAGGCCAAAAGAACGATCTGCTTGTCGGCTACATCGCTGTCGACAGTCTTTACAGCCCGATTCGCCGTGTGAACTACCAGGTTGGTAACGCCCGCGTCGGTCAGCGTACGGACTACGATTCACTGACTCTCGAAGTATGGACCGACGGTTCGCTCCGTCCGGAAGAAGCTGTCGCTCTCGGATCAAAGATCATGAAAGAGCAGCTCCAAGTGTTCATTAACTTCGATGAATCGGCTGAGCCGAAAGAAGTCGAGAAGTCGACTGAGACGCCGAAGTTCAATGAGAACTTCTTCCGCTCGGTTGATGATCTCGAGCTTTCAGTTCGCAGTGCGAACTGCTTGAAGAACGCGAACATTCGCTACATCGGCGAGCTCGTGATGAAGACCGAAGCGGAAATGCTGAAGACGAAAAACTTCGGCCGTAAGTCGCTCAACGAGATCAAAGAGATTCTCGCGGAGATGGGCTTGTCGCTCGGTATGAAGGTCGACGGCTGGCCGCCGCCGGGATGGGATCCCGAGAATGCCCGCCGGGACGCCTAAGTTTGGCAGGATTGGATAGTGAATTGAGGTCCGGTTTGTGTGGCCGGACCTTTTGAATGTTGGGCCCGAGTTTGGATGGGCTGTAGAACGTTAACTGGTTGCTGAGTTTTTTGAGAGGCTGTTATGAGACATATGTCGCAGGTCGCTACTTTCGGACGCAAACCTAATCAGAGAAAAGCTCTGATTCGTGGTCTCGTCTATTCACTTGTTGAACATGGACGTATCACCACCACGGTGGCAAAGGCGAAGGAACTGCGCCGTCACGTTGAGCGCGCGATTACGCTCGGTAAGCGCGATTCACTTCATTCGAAACGTTTGCTCCTTCAGCGCTATCCGCTCGAAGCCGCAGTTGAACGCATTGTCGAGAAATGGGTCCCCCACTTCAAAACGCGCCCGGGTGGTTATACCCGAATCATGAAGATCGGCCGTCGCCTTGGCGACGCTGCTGAGATGGCGCTCATTGAGCTGATCGATTATCCAAGCGTCGTTGTGAAGGTCTCTGAGCCCACGACGAAGGCGCGCGGTAAAAAGGCCGCTGGCGAAGGCAAGGCTACGAAAGCTGCCAAAAGCCCCCGCAAGAAAGCCGCTAAAACGGCATAATCGGACGCCGACAAGCGATTCCTAGAAAAGGCAGCTGTGAGGCTGCCTTTTTTGTTTACGGGGCCTTCGCGCGGACATAAGTTTTTGGGACTGACATGAATATCTATCTTAAAGGTTTGCTCTCAGCACTCGCTCTGGCCGCAGTTCTTTTGGGCGGATGGTTCTATTACAGCCACGACATGAATGCCGCCCCTGAAGGCGGATCGTTGACCGTGCTGGACCGTCTGGAGAAGGAAGGAATCCCCGCGTTCGAGCTGCCGGATATGAACGGTGCCCCCATTAAGGCCGAGTCGTTCAAAGGCAAGGTCGTTGTCCTGAATTTTTGGGCGACATGGTGCGCACCGTGTGTCGAAGAGTTTCCTTCGATGATCAAAATGGCCGACCACTTCGGAGGCAAGGTCTTGTTGGTCACGATTGCGGCTGACGAGCGTAAAGAAGATATTGAGCGGTTTGTAAGCGCGCTTAAACTCAAAAGCGATCACTGGGTGGCGCTTTGGGATCCAGAGAATAGAGTTGCTAAGCAGTTCGGGACGGTTCGCCTTCCCGAGACTTACATACTCAACAAAGACCTCAAGCTCGTGAAGAAAGTCGTCAACTCATTGGATTGGAGCGCGGAGCCCGTTCTGCGCTATTTGTCGGAAGTCGACTCGAAACGGTAAGTTTGCGTTCGACTTCCTTTGAATTAGTATTCGAAATTTTCTTCGTTTAGAATTCCGAGTAAGTAGGAGCCGTAGCCGCTGCTCTTGAGCGGTGCTGCTAGGTTTTCGAGCTCATTTGCGGATATGAAGCCCATGCGATAGGCGACCTCTTCGGGACAAGATACCTTGAGGCCCTGGCGCTGTTCGATCGTTTGTATGAAATTTGAAGCCTGTAGCAGGGACTCGTGCGAGCCAGTGTCGAGCCAAGCGTAGCCCCGACCCATCAATTTGACGTGCAGCTGCTCCCTTTTCAGATACCAGGCGTTTACGTCGGTAATCTCGAGCTCGCCACGCGCCGAAGGCTTGAGATTTTGCGCGACGTCGATCACTTGATTGTCATAGAAGTACAAACCAGTTACCGCGTAATGGGACTTCGGTTGTTTCGGTTTCTCCGCGATGCTGATCGGTCGGCCCGTTTTATCCATCTCGATGACGCCATAACGCTCGGGATCTTTGACATAATAGCCGAACACCGTCGCGCCCTGCTTGGTGTTAGACGCCTCAGAGAGCATGCCTTTCAGGTTGTGCCCATAATAGATGTTATCGCCAAGGATCAGCGTAGAGGGCGCGTTACCCACGAAGCTCTTGCCGATGATGAACGCTTGCGCGAGACCCTCGGGTTTCGGTTGAGCCGCGTAGCTGAATTCGAGGCCCCACTGGCGCCCGTCGCCGAGGAGTTCCTGGAAACCCGGGAGATCCCGCGGAGTCGATATAACTAGAATTTCACGGATCCCCGCAAGCATGAGCGTCGAAAGCGGATAATAGATCATTGGTTTGTCGTATACGGGCATCATTTGTTTGCTCACCGCCCGCGTCAACGGG
>DASUEL010000733.1:0-12402 GCA_036275095.1 Bdellovibrionales bacterium | reverse complement strand
CTCCGCGAGCCGTTCATCACCCACGATGGCCCCGGCTCCGATGAGCTCGAGAATGCGCTCGGTGGAAAATGGCCCGAAGATGCGACCTTCCTTAGTCTGCAACTGCCACTTGGTATCGTTCATGTACCTTTCAAGTCATGGCGTGGGACATCTGTTTTCCTGCAAGCAAATGAACATGCAGGTGAAACACGGTCTGCCCGCCCTCTTCCCCGGTGTTGATGACGACCCGGTAACCATTGAGGCCTTTTTCTTTGGTGACTTTTTGAATTGCAGAAAAAATCTGCGCCATCAGCTGCGGGTCTTTCACGTGAGAAATGGACTCCACATGCGACTTCGGAATGAAAAGCAAATGAGTGGGAGCCGCTGGCTTGATGTCTTGGATGGCGAACAGGTTTTCATCTTCATAAAGACGCTTCGAAGGAATCTCGCCGCGGGAGATCTTGCAGAAGATGCAGTTGGCTTGATGGGGCATGGGCTCAACTCCTAAAACTGGGTGGTTCCAACCTGGAACTTTGATTCCAACGTGGGTCTCAGGTATCTAACCTATTGAATTCTATTAGATTTCTTTTCTTTGTGATCTTCAATAAAGAAAGATCGACCCATTCGAGATCCGGACTCGACCTATTAGCTCAAATTAACCCAATTATAAGACTGTCTAACTTTGGCACAGGACTTGCCTCTAAGGTCTGCGTAACGGGGGCATCATGATCACGGCATCTTTGAAACGACAAGTGACTCTTAAGAGAATCATCATCATTGCTTACGTTCTGTCAGTACTCATGATCGCAGGTTTGACCCAAGCGTCAGAACTGTCGGCCATGTCGGTGACCAAGGTCCAGTTCGATGGCAACAGCCAAGTGATCCTTGTTGAAGGATTCCGCGGCAATGCTTGCCAACGAGCTCCGCGCCCAGAGGTGGTCAGCATTGACAAGCGTACGCGCATGGTGACGATGCGAATCGTTTCAAAGGGCAACGGTCTTTCATTCTGCACGCAGAAAGTGGAAGGCCGCTATGAGTTGGTCGTTGGTGTTGCGTCTTTGAGACTGCCTGAGAATGTGCCCTTTACGTTGCACTTTGAAAATTCACAGAACGTGGCTCCGATCGAAGTCGTGAGCACCGGAATGGCTGACGGTTTCCCCTTCAGCTCTGTGGATATGACGGGAATTCTGATTCAAGAGGCTGACGGCTTCTCGATCCAGACCCGCTCAGAAAATTTCAAAGTCGTCCCGAATGACATCATCGACCTCGGCAAATTCGCCGGAGAGGTCGTTGATGTCAGCGGACATAAGATCGAGTTCGGTCTTATGCCGGTGGACGAACTAAATGAGTCAGTTAACGGTGAATTGCCCCAGTCCCTTGTCGTTACCGGTATTTCTTCCGGTAACTAGGAGCGCTCGGCGATTTATCTTTAGGCCCTGAGGCTATCCCCTCCAGCCTCAGGGCTTTATTTTTTTCCCCTCCGCGAAGCCTCCTCCTGACATTAGCCGATAATAGTTTCACTCTTGAACCGGCCCGATTTAGTACCCGTTTGCCCCGTGTTATGGTGCGCGAACTTCAAAATCCTGGAGGGTACCGATGAAGATTTTCGGCATTGTTTTTGGCCTTCTTCTAGCCGTCTCGGCTCATGGCTCGAGTGATGTTGTCTTTCAATGCACAGAAGGCGGCTCGCGCTCGTTCACGATTTACCGGCTCGCCGTAAATCAATATGGCGGCACCTTCTATGACTTCTCGGGCCTGCCGCAGCGTTACGACTGCGTTCGCACCGGGCGCGGTTATTCGTTCAAATGTACGCGCGGAGACTACATCGTCACGGTTCGCCGAAGCGCTCAAGGATCGGTTGTGGTCGACTTCGAGCTCAAAGGCGATTTCTATCCGGACAGCGGCTATTTGCACCAGATGACCTGCGCCAACATCCAACGCAGATACTGAGAGGCGCCATATGAAAGCCATTTTGACGGCACTCGTATTCTTCTTCGCGGTTTCGGCGAATGCAGACGTGAGCCAAACGTACCGCTTCAGATTTCAGGCCGATTTCGGCCGCAGTGCCAATAATGTGAAACAAGAAGTTCTCGAGGCTTTGCCCGGCATCTACAGCCGCTATACGACCGATGTGAAGTGGCAAGTCACCCGCAACGGCAACGGTTTTTTCGACGTGAAGTTCCGGGCCAAAACCGCGGCGCGAATCGAAGGCTGGATCAACACGCTGGTCGCCGTCACGCAAGACGCGATCGCCGACGTTCGTAGATTGGACTGATCTTTGGCCTGAGGCCGAACAGCCTATTTGTTTGCCGGCGAAGCCGGTTGAGTTGCGGGTTTCGCCGAATCCTTCGCGGCAGCCGGCGTGTTTGCAGATTCCGCTTTTACGAATTTGCGCAGGCATTGTTCCTGGCGCTCGTAAGGTAATAGCTCCCAAAATATTGAAAGCTCGCTGTCGGGAGACTTCATGCTCCAGGGGCGCTCGTCGATGAAATGCTCCCACTCGTGAAGTATCGCGCAGTATCTGACACAAGGATCCTTTACCGAGTCTGACAGCGTGTAGCTGAACTCGGACTTCGGTTGCATGAGGGGAATGCAAAAGCCGGTTTCCGGGTCGCATGAGTTCATACGGTTGATCGCGGCGACGACCACCGTTCCGCTCGGCATGATTCCGTTTCGCATGTCTTTGATGTTGCGGGAGACGCTTGCGTGCGCCCGCTGCAGCTCGCTTTGGCTGCAGGTGCTGAGCGCCGGGACCTTTTCGGGGAAATCGGCGGACGTCAGCTTCGGCGAGCCGAGCGCCACGGCCGGCAGAGCCAGCAAAACAAGCAAGAGCGTGACCGCCGGGAGATCCGTCACTTTGTTCCGTTCGCGGGCTTGCTTGAAGGTTTACGTTTGCCGGCGTCTGTTTTCGCGGCGTCGGCAAGTTTCGGGTCTTTCAGTGTCGCCAATACATTCGTGAGCACGTCCCGCTCGATGGCGCCTTTAGAGGAGCGCTGAAGCTGCTGAGCATAGCGGGTGAGGGCGTCGGCGAGCTCTTTTCCCTCATTGATGAGCCAATGAACTTTTCCGGAGCAGGCATCGAAGCTGTCCTTGTTGGATTTCAGGCAGTCCCCGAGCTCTTTTCTCAAGCGGTCTCGGGTGTCGGTTCTTTGCTTCACCGCGAGCGCCGCCTCTTGCAGCGCTTTTTCGGGCTCGGTGACGACGACTTGCTCGAGGCGGCTTTCGAGGCCTTTCACGGTTTCGTCATGGCGTTTTTTGATGGCATCGGTTTCGGCGATGAGCGCTGCGTTTTTCGTACGGCACTCGGCGAGATCCTTCGGCGGCGGCGGTCCTTGCGGAGTCGGCTCACACGGCTCGGGTGCGCCGCCGAGATCGTCGGGCAGAGTCGGCGGGAGTTGCGGCCGCGGCGGATTTTGCGCCAAGAGCGCGAACGATACCAAAAGGATGGCGACGGGGAGTGAGCGAATCAAAAATTTAGTCATGCTTAGATGTTAGCATGACCGCGCTCTGGAGCCATACGGACCCGGATCTTGGACCGGGCCCGGGAGGTCATTCGACGCGTTTGATTTTAGCCCCGAGGCTTGCGAGCTTTTTCTCGAGGTTTTCGTAACCGCGATCGAGATGATAAATGCGATTTACGACCGTTTCGCCTTTGGCCGCAAGCCCGGCGAGCACCAGACAGGCACTGGCCCGAAGGTCGGTGGCCATGACCGGCGCGCCCTGCAGAATCCCGGGCCGGCCTTTGACGATCGCGGTTTGACCTTTGAGCGTGATATCGGCGCTAAGGCGAACGAGCTCTTGAACGTGCATGTAACGGTTTTCGAAAATCGTCTCTGTGATGACGCTCGGGCCGTCGGCAATGGTCATCAGCGCCATGAATTGAGCCTGCAGATCGGTTGCGAAACCCGGAAACGGCGCCGTTGTGACGTCGACGCCCTTCCACGTGTCGCGAGCTGCGACGCTTATCCAATCGGGGCCCGAAGTGATTTCAAAACCCGCTTCACGCATTTTTTCGGTGGTCGCGGCGAAATGTTCTGGGCGGCATTTTTGAACGGTGACGTTGCCACCCGTGATCGCGCCCGCGATCAAGAGCGTGCCGGCTTCAATTCGGTCGGGCAATACAATGTGTTCGGTGGGCTTCAGGGACTTCACGCCCTCGACCTCGATCACCCGGGTTCCGGCGCCCTTGATCTTCGCGCCCATCTTAATAAGGTACTCAGCGAGGTCGACGATTTCGGGCTCTTGGGCCGCGTTTTCAATAGTCGTTTTGCCTTCGGCGAGTGTCGCGGCCATGAGCGCGTTCTCGGTTCCGCCGACGGTTACGTTTTCGAATATGATGCGTTGGCCCTGAAGCTTCTTCGTTTTGGCGTTCACGTAACCCGAATCGAGCGTGATCTCGGTTCCGAGCGCGGTCATCGCGAACAGGTGGAGATCGATCGGGCGCGTTCCGATCGCGCAGCCGCCCGGCAGGCTCACCCGAGCTTGCCCGTACTTCGCGACGAGCGGACCGAGGCAAAGAATGCTCGCGCGCATCTTTCGCACGAGATCGTAGTGCGCCTCGAACGTCTTGGGTTTTTCGACGCGAATCCTGAGTGTATGGTTCTCGTGCGTACACTTGCAGCCGAGGCTTTCCAAAAGCTCACAGGCCGACTCAATGTCTTTCAAGAATGGCACGTTGTGGAACACGTGCTCGCCTTCGGCAAGAAGAGTGGCGAACATGAGCGGGAGGGCCGCGTTTTTCGCGCCGCTTGCCGCGACTGTTCCGTTGAGTTTGGCACCGCCGATAATCTGCAGTTTATCCAAGTGAAGTTCCTTTCAGCGATCAGGCCCGCCGCTTGGCGCGAATCACGCGATCCAGTCCGGCGAGATCTTTGAGCACCGTCACTTCTTCGAAGTGCGGGAGAGATTTGAAAATTTCTTTTGCGGCTTGGCCCTGCCGGCTTCCGATTTCGAATACACAAAGCCCGCCGGGGCGTAAATAGCTCTGCGCAGCGGCTGACCAGGTCCGGATCGCCTCAAGCCCCTCGGGACCGGCGAACAAAGCCGAATGGGGCTCGAACTTCTTCACGTTTTCGTCGAGCTCGGGGTCGAACGTTCCAATGTAGGGAGGGTTGGCGACCACGACGTCGGCGAGTCCGCCAAGACTTTCGCGCACGACATTAGAATCGAGATTGGCCGCGTCGCCGTCCCAGATGGCGGTTCTGTGAATGACACCAATACGCTGGGCATTCTCGCGCAAAACCTCGAGTGCCGCCAGCGAGTTGTCGACGGCGAGAAGCTTGGCCGATGGCATTTCGGCAGCAAGGCTCAGGCCAATGCACCCGCTTCCGGCGCCAAGGTCAACGAGGCGGGGCTGCTCCACGTGGTCGGTATGAAGCCACGAGAGCGCTTCTTCTACGACGAGCTCGCTTTCGGGCCTTGGGATCAGAACATCCGGCGAGACCATGAACTCATGTTTGTAGAAGCCCTTTTTTCCCAAGATGTAGGCGACGGGCTCGCCGCCCTGGCGGCGCTCCAGCCAGTCGATGCATTTGCCAAGCTCTGTTTTTTCGAGTTGTTGAAATGAGTTCGTGTAGAGATCGGAGCGCTCCCAGCCGAGCGCCGCTGACACGAGAATCTCGGCATCGAGCCTGGGGTTTTCGATTTTGCGCGCGCGAAGGAGCTCGATCGCTTTGTTGAGAATGTCGCCGACCGTCACTTACTCTCCCGTCAAACCTTATGAAGTTTGTTGCTTCAGGGCCTCAGCTTGATAATGAGCCGTGAGCGGCTCAATCACAAGCTCAAAGGCGCCTTCCATCACTTCGTTCAGCTGGTGAATCGTGAGACCGATACGATGGTCGGTGATGCGCGACTGCGGAAAGTTGTAAGTGCGAATGCGCTCGGAGCGGTCGCCCGTTCCGATCTGGGCAAGGCGGGCATCGGACGCCTCTTTGCGCGACTTCTCTTCTTGCAGGGCTAAAAGCCTGGCATAGAGAATCTTGAACGCCTTCGAGCGATTCTTGATTTGTGATTTTTCGTCCTGGCACTGGATGACTAGACCCGTGGGAATATGAGTCAGGCGTACGGCCGAGTCAGTCTTGTTGACGTGCTGACCGCCGGCGCCTCCCGCGCGATAGGTGTCCACGCGAACGTCTTTCGGATCGACATGCACGTCGACCTCTTCGGCCTCCGGGAGAACCGCGACCGTGACCGTGGAGGTATGAACGCGGCCTTGAGCCTCGGTTTTTGGAACGCGCTGAACGCGATGTACTCCGCTTTCATATTTCAGCTGGCTGTATACACGATCACCGCTGATGCTCGCCACGACCTCTTTGATGCCGCCCACGGCGCCCGCCGAGAGCGAGAGTAGCTCGACGCTCCAGCCGCGCTTGCTCGCGAAATGTGAATATGCGCGGAACAGCTCGTCGGCGAAAAGACCCGCCTCATCTCCGCCCGCTGCCGGACGTATCTCGAGTATGATATTTTTGTCGTCGTTGGGATCTTTCGGAAGGAGCAGAACTTTCAGCTTCTCTTCGAGCTCGTGCTTTTTTTGCTCGAGTCCGCCGAGCTCCTCTTTAGCCATCTGGCGGATGGACTCGTCTTTCTCGGTTTCGAGAAGTTCTTTGTTGTCGCTGTATTCGCGCGCGACCTTTTTGTACTCACGAAACGTGGCGACCATCTCGCCGAGATCGGAGTACTCTTTCATCATCGACTTATATTTTTTTTGATCGGAGATGACGTCGGGTTCTTGAAGCTGCTTCGACAGTGATTCGTAGCGGGACTCAACTTCGTTCAGCCTGTCAAACATAGATCACCCATGCATCCATCGGAAAACAGTTCGGGAGTTACTGAGAGTACGCCGAAAATAAAACGGGATCGTCTTTAACGATCCCATCTCATGAGCTCGGAGCCGGGTTATGCGGCCCCTAAACAAACTGTCTTGCTACGACTTTTGCTGCGGCTGATTTTTCGCGTAACGCTTTTTGAAGCGCTCAACGCGGCCTTCAGAGTCGATGAGTTTTTGTTTACCGGTATAGAAAGGGTGGCACTCGCTGCAAATATCAATGCTGAGCTCTTTCAAAGTCGAGCCGGTCGAGAAGGTGTTGCCGCAAACGCAGGTGACCTTCGCGTCAGTAAAATACTTCGGATGAATTTTCTCTTTCATGGGACTTTCCTTGTGTTGGAAACATCAGGGTTTATCACAATTTAACGACCCTTGTCGAGCGTTCTCGTAGGGGCCATTCTCGGTGTAAAAACCCGCAGTTATCCACGGGTTCATCCACATCTTCTGCCGCGTGTCTAAACCTAATCGTGTAGATTCAAACACAATTTAAATTCGCGAAATACCTCGCGAATTCAACAGTTTACTAGTTGCCCATGCTGCCTAAGAAGTCAGCATTGGTCTTCGTGCCCTCAATTTTGCCGAGCAAGAACTCCATGCTGTCCACAACGGACATGGGGGCAAGTACCTTGCGGAGAATCCAGATTCGGTTGAGATCTTTCTGCTCCACGAGCAGGTTTTCTTTACGGGTGCCGGATTTGTTGATGTCCATGCACGGGAAGATCCGTTTCTCCATGAGCTTACGGTCAAGGTGGATCTCGGAGTTACCGGTACCTTTGAACTCCTCGAAAATGACCTCGTCCATGCGCGAGCCCGTGTCGATCAGCGCGGTGGCGATGATCGTGAGCGAGCCGCCCTCTTCGATGTTGCGTGCGGCACCGAAGAAGCGCTTCGGTTTGTGAAGCGCGTTCGAGTCGACACCGCCTGAGAGAATTTTGCCTGAGGGCGGTACGACCGTGTTGTACGCGCGCGCAAGACGCGTGATGGAGTCGAGAAGGATGACCACGTCATGCTTGTGCTCGACGAGGCGCTTGGCTTTTTCGATGACCATCTCGGCGACTTGAACGTGGCGCGAAGGCGGTTCGTCGAACGTTGAGCTGACGACTTCGCCCTTTACGTTACGGGACATGTCGGTCACTTCCTCGGGGCGCTCGTCGATGAGAAGAACGATGAGGGTGACTTCGGGATGGTTGTGCGTGATCGCGTTCGCGATGTCTTGCAAGAGAACCGTTTTGCCCGTGCGCGGAGGCGCGACGATGAGCGCGCGCTGGCCTTTGCCGAGCGGGGTCATCAGGTCGACGATACGCGTGGTGTAGTTCGTCGGGTTCCATTCGAGCTTCAGGCGCTTCTCGGGATAGAGAGGCGTGAGGTTGTCGAACAGGATTTTGTCTTTCGAACGGTCGGTCGTCTCGTAATTGAGAACTTCGACTTTGAGAAGCGCGAAGTAACGCTCGCCCTCTTTTGGAGGACGAATCGTTCCGCTGACCGTGTCACCCGTGCGCAGGCCGAAGCGGCGAATTTGCGAGGGAGAAACGTAGATGTCGTCTGGTCCCGGCAGATAGTTGTAGTCGGGGCTGCGCAAGAAGCCGTAACCGTCGGGAAGAATTTCGAGAACGCCGTTACCGTAAATATCGCCATAGCGCGCGGCGCGCTTGAGAACTTCGAAAATAAGCTCTTGGCGGCGCATGCCGGCCGCATGCTCGATGCCCATCTTGCTCGCGAGGGCTGTGAGGTCGGTAATCGGTTTTACTTTGAGATCTTTTGAGTTGAGCTCGCGGCGCTCTTCGTCGGTGAGGTTGATCATGAACTCTTGAGGAGCTTGGGTCGGAGCCGCTTCTTCGGCGTGTTCGCCCTCGTGCTGCGGAAGGCCCGTCGTGTCTAGATGCTGTTCATCGAGCTCTTCGCGCATGTTTTGCTGCTGTTGTTTGTTGTACTCACGTTGCTGCGCGCTTTCGTCACGATATTGATCGCGGTCTCGGTCGCCGCGGTCGCGATGGTCGCCGTTGCGGTCTCTGTTTTGGTATTTGTCGCGGTGTTGGTGGCGCCCGCCTCCACGATCGTTGCGATCGTCTCTTCCGTTGCGGCGCCCGCGGTCGCGGTCCCGGTGGTGTTGCTTCGGCATCCGCATTTGCTTGCGGTTTTGCTGGCGCTCTCCGCCTTGTTCCTTGGTCTCTTGACCCTGGTCATCGCCACCGGCGTCGCTGGTTTGATCTTTTTCGTCAGTCACAGAGAACTGGCTCCTTGATGAGGTTTAAGTCGCTAATTTTAAAGGGGAAAAATTAAAATATTAAAAACACCCTATAACGAATCAGGAATTGTTTTTGGGAGGATTTATTGATTTATGTGACCCTCCCAGGGTGCGGGAAAGCCACGGTTTTGTCAATGGTTTTGGTTATTTCGTATATGAGATGCGGTTTAATTGCAGAGGAAAACCGCGAATTTACTCTTCTGTCTCACGATCGCCATCGCGATTCGCATCGCGGTCGCGGCTTCCATCTCGATTCGTATCCGAACTTTGCGGGCCTTGGCGCCGGCTGTTTTCGCTGGGGCCGTCTTGCGTGCGAACGCGCACGGGGGTGATCGGCTTCATCGCCGCGGTGATGCCGCCCACGTAACGTCGTCCTACATTGCTGCTTGCGAACTGGCCGTCGCGGACCTGTCCGAGATCGATGGCAATCGTGGATTTGAGAATGAAGGCTTCATGGGCGCCGAAGGCTTCGCCGACCGTCGCGCGTATGCTGCCGTCATCTTCGCCGTCGAGAATATAGCCGCCGACCGAGAGGGCGCGGCTTTCTCCGCCGTTGATGATGGCAGCGGCCAGGAACGGCTCGATGTAGAGCGTGCGGCGTCCGTCAAAACGGTAACCGATGAATTTGGCGCCATAGCGGATCTGATCGATGCGAGCGATGAAGCTCAGGTTGCCGCGGTCATCGAAGCTGAAATCAAAGCGCGCGACTTCGGGAGACAGTGAGGTCGCCCAGCACTCGCTGTTGAAGCGGTACATTTCGGAGGGATGGGCAATTTTTCGTACGCAGGCCGGGTTCGCGCAGCCGATGTAATTATCGTCGGAGAGATGGGTCATCTCGCGCGGATTCACGCGCTCCGTACGGCCATTGACGCTGACTGTGTTGACCTTGCGCTCTTCGGGGAGAACTTTGCCGTCGAAGTTCGTGACGACGAACGTGCGGTTTTTGATTTTCGTGCCTTGGGGGCGGCCTCCGTTGTCGAAGAAGATCACGCGCGCGTCGCGAATTTCAGATTCTCCAGGCGGCTGTTGGCCGGGCTGCTGACCGCCTTGGCCAGGTTGACCGCCCGCGGGCGGCTGGCGCGGCTGTTGCGGGTTCTGCGGGTTTTGGCCTTGTGTATTGGGCGTGGGAGTCGGTGTCGCCGTTGCCTGAGGGGCCTGATTGATGTGCGGTTGCTGTTGCGGCACGGAGTTCGGCGCGGGGCGGCCGCTCGACTTGTCTCCGCAAGCTGACACGAAAAGACCAAGCATGACTAAGAGGGCAGTGACTCTGGCAAACATAGACTTCTCCATTGATCACTGACTATACAAAGCCGTTGCCAGGCGGGAGCCGCTTATATTGGATTTCGCTCGGAAATCTCGCGGTCAGTTGCCTAAAAGCGGCACCGCCGGCTTACGTCGTTTTTTTCGGAATGAATTGGCTCTCGAGTGGAGCTGGTTCCGGAAAACACGGCGTACATTTGTGGCGATAAAAACTTTGGCCAGGCTCTCGAGCCGGGTGATAGGTTCGCCCTATGAATAGACTCGCGAACGAAAAAAGCCCGTACCTTTTGCAGCACAAGAACAATCCGGTCGACTGGTATCCTTGGGGACCTGAGGCTTTCGATAAGGCCAGGCGCGAGGACAAGCCCATCTTTCTCTCGATCGGCTACTCGACCTGCCACTGGTGCCACGTCATGGAGCACGAGTCGTTTGAAGACGCTGAGGTCGCGGCGCTTCTGAATCGCGCCTTCGTGAATATCAAGGTCGATCGTGAGGAGCGTCCCGACATCGATCACATCTATATGACCGTCTGTCAGATGATGACCGGGAGCGGAGGCTGGCCGCTCACAATTGTGATGACGCCCGATCAAAAACCGTTCTTCGCCGGCACCTACTTTCCGAAGGATGAGCGCTATGGGCGCGCGGGGATGCTGCAACTGGTGCCGCGGCTCGAAGACGTTTGGAAAACCGAGCGCGCGAAAGTCTTGGAGTCGGCGGATCAGATTCTCGAATTCGTGGTGACGAACACAAGGCCGCGGGCGGGTGAGGCGCTCGGGGAAGACGTGATCAAGAGCTCGCTGGCTCAGCTCAAATCGAGCTTCGACAATCGCCATGCCGGATTCGGCAGCGCTCCGAAGTTTCCGTCGCCGCACAATCTCATGTTTCTGCTTCGTTGCTGGCGACGCTTCAAAGACGGGCCGTCGCTTGACATGGTCGAGCGTACGCTTCAGGCGATGCGCGCGGGTGGAATGTACGATCAACTAGGGTTCGGTTTTCATCGTTATTCAGTCGACCGCATGTGGCTCGTGCCGCACTTCGAAAAGATGCTTTATGATCAGGCGCTTCTCGCGCTCGCCTATCTCGAGACGTTTCAAGCGACCGGCAAAGACGATTATGGCTCCACCGCGCGCGAGATTTTCGAGTATGTGCTTCGTGATATGAAGAGCCCCGAGGGCGGGCTGTATTCGGCGGAAGATGCCGACAGTGAAGGTGTCGAGGGCAAGTTCTACGTCTGGGACCACGACGAGCTGAAGCGCGTTCTGACCGACGCCGAATTCAAACTCGTCTCGTCGTTGTTCAACGTTCACCCTGAAGGCAACTTCAATGAAATGGGAGAGCCCAGCCCGCACAATATTCTACATTTGAGCGGCACCTTCAGAGAGAACGCGGCCCGCCTCGGTTATAAGGACGAAGGCGTGCTCCGCGAGGAGTGGGAAAAAGCCCGGCAGAAACTGTTCGCGATCCGTGCGCGGCGGGTTCATCCGCACAAGGACGACAAGGTGCTTACGGACTGGAACGGCCTCATGATCGCGGCGCTCGCGAAGGGCGCGCAAGTTCTGGACGATGAAAGCGGCCGCTATGTGAAGGGCGCGCGGGACGCCTTTGAGTTCGTGATCACGCGAATGTCCGCTCCTGGGGGCCGCGGCCGTCTGTACCATCGATTCAGGGACGGAGAGGCCGCCATCGAGGCAAATGCCGACGATTACGCGTTCATGATGTGGGCGGCGGTCGAGCTCTACCACGCGACGTTCGAGTCGCGTTATTTGAAGCACGCGCTCACGTTCGCTGAAATATTGCTCGAAGATTTCTGGGATCGTGGCGAGGGCGGATTATACTTCACGCCTCCGCGCGGTGAAGCGCTCATTGTTCGCAAGAAAGAGATTTACGATGGTGCCGTTCCTTCAGGCAATGCCGTCGCGATGTGGAACTTTCTACGCCTGGCCAAGCTAACTGGCCGCGCCGAGCTCGAGGAGCGGGCAAACGAAATCGGAAAAATCTTTTCGAGTGACGTACGTTCCGCTCCGACCGCGCACAACATGATGCTGCTCGGGCTCGACTTTGGTTTGGGGCCCGCTATTGAAGTCGTCGTCGCAGG
>DASUEL010000732.1:0-2751 GCA_036275095.1 Bdellovibrionales bacterium | reverse complement strand
TCTTTCAATCGCCTGATCGTAATGCGGTAATTTTCATACTTCACGAGGTCTCCGGAGATGGTTGCTCCACGGGTCGTTTGAATGTCGATCGCCTTTCCCTTCAGCGGAGTCAGTGCCTGCGAGCGCGCGGTCTCCGATGATCCCCACGCATTCGGCCTCGGCGCGCTGGAACGCATGTGGACCTGCCCGAACTCAACCATCGGATTCTGATCGGGCTTCGAGCGATCGATGATCACGGTTGCGTCTCGCTTGAATACTGAGTTCGAATCGGTGACTTTGAACTTCGCCACCGTGCCGTTGTCTTCAATGAGCTCCAGGCGAGTCGTAACGTCCTGCCCCCTGTACGAGCGGGTCATTTCATATCGCCCGTTGGGGGTCAGTACCGGCAGTTCGGCCTCTTGTCTGACGTACGGGCGCGAATAGCTGAACTCCGCCGGTTTCGGCGGCCCCGACGACGCCTGAGTCGCGCTCCCTGGTGCAGGGGAGCTCGCGCGCACCGGCTGAGTGCCCGGCACGGGTTTGACATCGGCGAGTGCCTCTTCAATGGAGGCGCCCCGGCCGAATCGTGAATGAGCTTTCTCGAGCTCCACCGCGCGAGCGCTGTTTCCAGAAGCGCGGGCCCGCATCACGGCATTTTGCATGGCGAACGAAGCCTCTTCACGAGTCGCCGCGAGTCGCGCATATTCGACAAAATCTTCGGAAGCCTGAATCGTGTTTCCGCCTTCGCGGGCGCGGCTCAGCGCGACGGCTGCGTCGCCCGTCACCGGCTTCGAACCGCGCACGAGCCCACTTACGCTGCCGCCTTGCCGGTTGATCTCCTGACGTATGAACGCGTCGCCCGGCAAGCTGCAATTGGGTCCGTTCGCCGCGAACGCTGAGACGCCAAGAATCAGGAATATTGAAATGAGGGCGCTCACAGGCACCCCGCGTAGGCTTTTTTGAAACGGTCCCAAAATGCGCGCACCTGCTGCGGTGACTTCAGATCGCGCAATACCCCTGAGAATTTTTTCAGCAGCTCGCCTGAGCTGCCTTTGATCTTGTCGAACAAGCTGGCCATTTCATCGGCGCTGCTTTTCGAGTCGAATCCGCCGAGGCCGCCGCCGTCGCGTAGCGCACGCAGCGCGGCCGTCAGGTCCCGCATTGATTGACGGGCATTTTGAAGCCCGCGCCCGGCCGAGCCCGCGATTCGACCCGCGGCACGCGCGGCGCCGGCCACACCGACGGCCGACATTGCGCCTTGCAGACCCAGCTCCGCCGCGCCTTCGTTGAATTTTTTGAGCTCCTCGTTCATGGCGCGAACGGTCTGCTCATCGCCTCCGCCTGTCGCAATCGACCCGCGATACCTCTGTTGGCTGTTGTATGAGGCTCGCATTTCGTTGGCTGTGTTGATCGTGCCCGCAGCGCCCGCGACGGTCGCGACCGCGCCGGCCGCCGCGATGGTCGTTTGCACGCCGGCTGCCGTTACGATCGTACCCGCCGTGACGCTCGCGGCGCCCAAGCCGGCCCCCGCGACGAGCGCGGCCGCTCCGCCGGTCATGACGACCAATGCGGCTCCGCCGCCGATAATGAACGTCGTCTTCCAGCGGCGGTCCCAAGCCTGCTTATTCTCGTCGTGTTTTCGGATCGCCTCGAGCACCGAGCACGCGTAATAAGCAAGCTCCGGATTTTCGAGGAGCGCACCCGCGACGTGCGCAGGGTTGGTGCGGAATAGTTTTTTCAAGTCATCATACCTTTGATCTTGAGTTCGCGAGCCGCTCTCCTCGCCTCTTCGCTTGGCTTCGGCCATTTCCTCGAGCAGGCCCATTTCGTCGCGAATGATTCGCTTCGCGTCCTCGGCGGCGTTTTTCAAGATTGCCGCGCCCTCGGCTCCGCTCGGCAAAGAGGCATGCCTTTTGATCGTGTATTCAGCGCGCCGGGGGTCGGCGGGATTCCTGACGAGCACGAGTCCGTCTCCGAAGATCGCGCCTGATACGATTCCGACGCCGGCCTGGCGGTACTCGCCGACTTTGTTCTTGAAGGTCGGAGTTTCAAACAATAGTCCGTAGGTCGACATCGTCGCCGTGGCGTAAGCGGCTGAGTACTGGTCGTGCTGCTCCATGAATTCAGCTGTCAGGTTCGGCCGGCCCATAGCCGTGAGCCCCGTGCGCGCGCCTACGGCGATACGGTTCATGCGCGCGACGTGGTCGTTGATTTCACCAACGACCGCTTGCGGGTCGATCGCTCCGCGCTGCCCGCTCGAAGGAAACGCGGCTTCGAACAGATTCAATTGGCGGCGGCCGTTTGCGACCGCGCCCGAGATGATTTTATCTTCGAGCAAATTGAATGCGGCACGCTTTCCCGGTTCGGTGATTTGGTCGATTTGCTCTCTGAGGCTCCGGATATTCGAGCAGTCGATCTTGTCGAATCGTTCGCCGTCGAAGTTGCCCAGGTTATTGACGATACGCTCGGAGAGATTGTCCTCGGTTTGAATCGTCCCGCCGCACTTCTTGAAGACTTTTTTGACCGTTAAGAACGAGCGCAAGTTTT
Source organism: Bdellovibrionales bacterium (assembly GCA_036275095.1). Lineage (GTDB taxonomy): Bacteria > Bdellovibrionota > Bdellovibrionia > Bdellovibrionales > DASUEL01 > DASUEL01. The sequence goes on along the minus strand of DASUEL010000732.1, from coordinate 225 downwards.
TGCAGTATTTGAGAACGACCAAACCGTCCTGACTGCTTTTGAGCTGGGCAATCTTCGAGTCGGCGCAATGCGCGTTCGGGCCATCTAGGTACTTTTCGGCGAGGGCACGCTCGACTTCCTCGGGCGTGTTGGCGTGAAGGCCGAATTCCAGTCCTTGCAGCGCCTCGGAAAGCCCCGGGGACCCGGCGACTCCGGGCGATCGGCCGCTGACGGCGAATAATAGTA
>DASUEL010000731.1:0-3656 GCA_036275095.1 Bdellovibrionales bacterium | reverse complement strand
AAATCCGGCGGGCATCCCCGATCGAAGTTGCAGCTCTCGAGTACGGGAACAGACGGCCGTAGGCGCGCTCCGAAGTATCCCAGCGCCAAGCGCGATCGTAGAGATAGTTTCTCCAGACTACGCCTTTCGTATCTCCGACGGTCATCGAGATGAGGTCATCGCGCACCGGCTTCATGTCGGGAAAATGCTGTTTCATCAGCGAGATGTCGTTGTGCTTGTTGAACTCGGTCGGCAGCAGATCTTTCAGATCGTGCGGCGGGTTTTCGTAAAACGCCTTCAAGTTGACGTAGACACGGTCGCCGCTGATGTCGCCGCGAAGCTCGGCCACGCCAGGGGTACGGTGATTCCCGCGCACGAGGCGCAAAAGATTGTCGACGCCCTTTTGAACCTGGTCGCGGCGGCCTTGCATGACCTCAGGATCGATCAGCATGTATTCACTCGGATCTTTCGTGTCGCGAATGATGTTCCAAGACGCGTTGAGAAGCTCGACGTTCGCGACGGTGTGATTCCAAGCGCGTTTCATCCAGGCGGCGCCGTCGGGCGTGAGCGTCCAAATGTTACGGTGGTTGCGGGTGATCGCCACGCGCTCCGAGCGATGGAGCCCGTCGACGTAAACCTCTTGTTCGCCTCCGAAGTTCGTAAAGAACTCGTTGGCTTTCGATTTTGCGATATCGATGCCGTACTTCTCGCCGATTTGCTTCATCAGTACGGTATAGCCGTTCCAGTTGTACGCCACGAGCTGTGCGATGCCGGCCATGCGGCGGTGGTAGCGCGCGAGTTGCGCGTAGATTTCGCCGAGGCCGATGATACGATACCGGTCGCGCGCATCGTAGGTCGCCTCGAACGCGCCGTCGCCCCAGCGGATCTGGCCGTCGAACACGAGCGGCTTCCCGCTGTTCGCATTGGCGGTGAGACGTTCGAGTCGGCCCACGGCCTTCTGCAGTGCCGGGTAGACCTCACGCGACAAGTACGCCAGAAAGTCGCCTTCATTCTTGAAGCGCTTGTTCAGGATGTCTTTGTGCGGAAGAGTCATGAAGCCGAGCTGCGCCTTGACGTGATTGTCGGGCTCATGAATCAGCATGTTTTGACCCATGTTCTTCATTTGGGCGAGCAGCATCTCTTGCGTGATGATCTGATTGTGCACGGCGGGTACCGCGCGCCATACGACACCTTGAAGCGGAAGCATCGTCGCCAGACGCAGAACCGCGAACTTCACGTCATCAGGGAGCTCATTCGGCTTTTCGTCGTAGAGCCTGTCCCACTTTTTGAGAAAGTTCCCGTAGGTGTAACCGTCGCGAATCGCGAGGTATTCTTTGCGAAATTCTCTTTTGAACTTGTCACTGAGCAGGTCTTCGCTGCCGACCAGGTTGCTGCCCGAGGGGCTGCGCTTGTCACTCGCCTTGTAGTTGGCGGCGATATCACGATAGGCCTCGCCGGTTTGAACGTCCCAAGCGGGAGGCGCGCCGGTTTGGACAGGCGCCTTGAAGCGCGCCAGTTCTTCTTTCGTCAGGCTGGTGAATTCCGATTTTGTCTCTTGATCTTTCTTGGCACCGAGCGCGGCGGGACCCGCGAGCAGTGAAGCCAATAGAAGAACGATGGCCCTCATGGCAACCTCCATTAAAGTAACTAAAAAGTCGTATAAGATTGTCTATTGAAAATGATAACCGCCGGTGCGCGCGACCGATCAAATAAACAGATACGCTTGAACGACAACTGGACCTTCGTCCAAGTGCGCTTAGGTACCGAGAAGACCTTGCTCCTTCATCCAGCGGACCGATTCGTGAATGGCTTCGCGCGCCGGCGCCGGACTGAAGTCTAGTTCGCGTCTGGCTTTCGAGTTGTCGCACCAGTGGTACATCGTCGCGGCTTTGATGTTTTCGACGGTCAGCGGCCCTTGCGCGCCGAGGGCATCCGAGATGCGCGCGGCCCCCTCGAGAAGCCAAGCGGGCATCTTATATTTAGGCGCGGGCCGGCCCGCGGCGCGCGCGATCTCGGCAAACAGCTCCCGCATGGTGAGATTCTCGCTCGAAAGAATGTAACGCTCGCCGGACTTCCCTTTGTTCGCCGCCGCGAGAATTCCCTTCACGACGTCGTTCACGCCAATGACGTTGACCCCGCCCGACGTGTAGAACGGGACCTTTCCGCGCGCGACTTGAACGTTCCCTTGGCGGGCCGCCTTACGCGCGTCGCCGGGGCCGTAAATCATCGACGGGTTCACGACGACCGCCCAAATCTTATTGAGACGCGCGGCCTCCCGCACCAGCTCTTCAGCGCGGCGTTTCGTTTCGAAATTGCGCACGGCCGAGTCGAACAAGACGTTTTCGGAGTCCTCGCTCACGAGCTCGCTGGGATGCCGGGCGGCGCCGATCGCCACCAGCGACGAAACGTGTACGAACTTTTTTGCCTTGCATGCGATGGCGGCCTGCAGGGCGTTTCGCGTGCCCTCGACATTGACGGCCGACAGCTTCTGCATTTCAGCGCGGGTTGCGGCATTGAGCGCAGCCAAATGGTAAACGACTTCGCACTCCTCGGCCGCGATCTTCAGCGAACGGTAATCGGTGATATCGCCATGAACGAGCTGCAGGCTTCCGCCCGATTTTTTGGCGGCCCGGGCCGCCTCTTCGAGGCGCATGGTCTCGCTCGACGGGCGCACGAGCGCGATGACGTGATGCCCGGACTCGCAGAGAGCCGCCGTCAGATGGGTTCCCACAAAACCGGTGGCACCGGTGACAAAAGCGCGCATGTGAAGACTATAAACAAAAATATTGCGAAAGCCCAAGGCCCAAAAGATGATGATTGAATGTTCACACGACGCGAAATCTCGATTCTCATCGTCTTATGTTGCATCAATTTCTGCCTCACCGTCGACTTCATGATTTTGATGCCGCTGGGGCCGCAGCTCATGCGCCTGCTGCAAATTTCTCCGAAGCAGTTCAGCCAGCTCGTCGCGGTCTATACAATGAGCGCCGGCCTCGCTGGAATTTTGTCGTCGCTGTTTTTGGACCGTATCGACCGCAAGAAAGCACTTCTGTTTTTTCTGGGCGGTTTCGCGCTCGGAAACGTCGCGAGCGCGACGGCTTCTGAGTTCGAGCTCTTGTTGGCGGCCCGCGCATGGACGGGCCTGTTCGTCGGTTTTACGGGCGCCACCATGTACGCCTCGCTCAGTGACTCCATTGCCGTCGAAAAACGCGCGACCGCCATGGGCATCGTGCTCTCGACTTTCGCGCTCGCCTCGATTTTTGGAATTCCATTCGGGCTCTACCTGGCGAAACAATTCGACTGGCACGCGCCGTTCTATTTTGTTTTGAGCGCGGTGCTCGCCACGATGGCGACCGCGCTCGCGAAGCTCTCGCCGATGACGGAGCACCTCCTTCAGTCGCGCTGGACGCTGCGGGACTCGGCCGCGCAGCTTCGCTTCGTCGTGGGGCACAAAAGCCGCGTGACGGCGCTGATCTTCATGTTCTTTCTGATCATGGGCCACTTTTCGCTGATACCGTTCTTGTTCCCGTCGGTGGTGGCCAACGGCGGGATCAGCGAGAGCGATCTGCCGCTGGTTTACATTGCCGGCGGCCTGGCCTCGATCATTTCGTCGGTCGTGTTCGGCCGACTGGCCGATTTGTTCGGCAAGAAACGGGTTTTTGCGGTTTGTTTGCTCG
>DASUEL010000730.1:0-5333 GCA_036275095.1 Bdellovibrionales bacterium | reverse complement strand
TGGTCGGGCAGCCCGCACGCGTGCAGTCTGGGTACTCGCTCGAAGTCACCGAAACAAAGTTCAAAGAGATCTCCCAAGCCTTGCGCGCGAACGGTAAATGGTCGGGCGAGCTGCTCAATCGCCGCAAAGACGGGAGCCTCATCTACACGCGCGCGCACGTGTCGGCGCTCGAGATCTCGGGGCGCGGCTACTGGGTCTGCGTTCAGGAGGACATCACCGAAAAACGGCGAACCGAGACTGAATACCAGCAGATTTTCAATCTTCCGACGAACCTGATCTGCATCATCGGGCCCGACGGCTGCTTTCGTAAGACGAATCCGGCGCAAAAGAGCCTGCTCGGGTGGGAGCCCGAAGAGCTTTTGGGCAAGCCGGTCGCGGACTTCGTTCACCCCGAGGATGCCGCGCGAACGGCAAGCGAGATGGGCCGCCTCTTTCAGGGCGTGCCGGTCATCACCGACTTCCGCAACCGCTGCAGGCACAAAAAGGGCGGTTACCGCTGGATCTCCTGGTCGGGCACCAGTATCGATGGCCAAGTGTACGCGATCGGAACCGATATCACGCCGCGCATTCGCGCCGAGGAGGCGCTTCGGTTTCTCGATAAAGCCGGCTCGATCCTGGCGTCGTCACTCGATTATCGCACCACGCTCACGACTGTCGCAAACCTCGCGATCTCGGAGCTCGCCGACTGGTGCGGCATCGACATTCTCGACGAGAACGGCAGGCTTCAGCAGCTGGTCGTAGCTCATATCGATCCGGCGAAAGTGGAGCTGGCGCGAACTCTTCGCGAGCTCTACCCGGTCGACATGAATGCGCCGACCGGCAGCCCAAAGGTCGTGCGCACGGGAGAGCCCGAGTTTATTCCGGTCGTAACCGATGAAATGCTCGTGCGCGCCGCTCAAGACGAGCGGCATCTTCAGATCGCCCGCGAGCTGGGTCTTACCTCCGCGATCATCGTGCCGCTCAAGGCGAAAGATAAAGTGATCGGGACATTGAGTTTCGTGTCGACCGATCCGCTGCGAATCTACGACGAAGCCGATCTGTCACTGGCGCAGGAGCTCGGGCATCGCGCGGCGCTGGCGATCGAGAACGCGCGATTGTATTCGGAGCTCCGCGCAAAGGGGGCGTCACTGGCCGATGCCGTTCGCGCGCGGGACGAGTTCATTTCGATCGCGAGCCACGAGCTCAAGACACCGCTCACGTCGCTCCAGTTGCAGAGCCAGATCGCCGAGCGCCAGTACAAGCGCGGCAATATGGAGTACTTCACGCCCGACCAAATTATGGGTTTCGTCGGAATGACGAAGCGGCAGGTGAGCCAGCTTGCGCGCCTCATTGAAGACATGCTGGATGTCTCGCGAATGTCCCTTGGCCGGCTCATGATCGAGCGGACCGAGTTCGACCTTCACGAGCTGCTCCTCGAGACGGCAGAAAAGCTCGCGCCTCAGTTCGCGGAAGCACGAACGCCTTTGACGGTCGAAACCCAAGAGCCCGTCGTGGGGACATGGGACCGTTTCCGTCTCGAGCAGGTCATCGTCAACCTTCTCACCAACGCTTCGAAATACGGTGAAGGCAAACCGATTCGTATCGCCTGCAGCCGTTTCGCGGAGCGCGCCACGATTACAGTGCGCGATCAAGGCCTCGGCATCGCGCCCGAGCATCTCTCCAAGATTTTCGACCGTTTCGAGCGCGCGGTTACGTCGCGCGGAATCAGCGGCTTGGGGCTAGGCCTTTATATCACCAAACATATCGTTGAGAGCCACGGCGGAACGATCTCCGTCGAGTCGGAGTTGGGAAAGGGCTCGACGTTCACGGTCGAGCTCCCGCTGGCGCCTCAGCTCAAGGCGCCTTGATCTTCAAGACTTCGTAAGATCGGCCCGAAAACGTCGTGCCGGCCGCGTGCTCCTCTTCGCGAAATTGCGAGCGGCAGCTGCTGAGCAGGCTGTCTTCGACGAGCCCGCCGACGAAGATGCGTGTCGTCTTGGTTTTCGGATCGGTCACCTCGTAGCGCAGAACTTTTAAAAATTTCTGGTTGCAGTCGATATCGAACTTCGCGAAAAGCTTCGGCGGAAGCCCTGACTTCTCGGAGTGGCTCTTCATCTCGATGAAGTGGACCTGCATCAGCGAGGCCTCGCCGAACGCGCGAGGCGGGACGGCGAAATTCGCCAGCAGGGTGATCATGAAAAGTATCTTGCGCAAGATTCGCCCCCTCATACCGGCAGCTCAACCTTGAAGGTCGAGCCCTTGGCGGGCCCTTCGCTCTCGACCCAAACGCGGCCGCCGTGTGACTCGATGATTTGGCGGGTGATGTACAAGCCGAGTCCGAGCCCCGCGAGGTTGTTCGTGTCGTCACCACGTTCGAAGCGGTCGAAGATCCGGTCTCTTAGCTCCGCCGGGACACCGATTCCGCGATCCGATACCGACAGGCGCGCGGTCTCCCGGGCACCGAGTAATTTTTCGAGGCGCACGGTCACGGGCTTGCCCCTGCCGTACCGCATGGCATTTGTCAGAAGATTCATCACGACTTGCTCGAGGCGCAAGCGGTCCCACTCGCCCTCGATTGAAGTCTCGCATTCGAACGTGGCGGGCGAACCGGCTTCAGCGAGGTTGGGGTTCAGGCGCTCCAGAACGTCGCGAATCACGTTGTCGAGCGCGATCCGCTCTTTCTTCAGCATGAGCTTGCCGGAGCGGATGCGCGAGACGTCGAGCATGTCGTCGACGAGACGGGTGATGCGGCGAAGCTGCGTCTCGGTTTGGCCGAGCATGCGGCCCAGGTTTGACGGCTCCGAGAGCTCGCTTTCGCCTTTCTTTAGAAGCCGGCCCTCGACTTGGGTTTGAAGCATGAGCGCCGAGATCGGCGTCTTGAGCTCGTGGCTTGCGACCGATATGAACTCATCGCGCGCCTTCAGCGCCGCCTGGAGCTGCTCTTTTGCGGCTTCGAGTTGAATGCGAACCTCGCGTTTCGCGGTGATGTCCTCGACGAAGCTGATGAAATGCACGGGCGAGCCGTCGGGATTGCGCAAGACCGAGACCGTGAGACTCACCCAGACGGTGCTGCCGTCTTTCCGGATGTAACGTTTCTCGACTGAGTAGGTGTCGATTTCGCCGGCGGTGAGCCGTCGCGCCGCGAGCCAGTCTTTGTCGCGATCTTCGGGGTGCGTGATATCGACGAAGCGTTTCTTCAGCAGCTCGTCCCTGGTGTAGCCCACGATGCGGCAATAATGATGATTCACCTTCAGCCATTTGCCGTTGAGATCGGTGTGTCCGACGCCGATGCTGGCCTGCTCGAAGGTCTGACGGCAGCGTTCGGCTTCCTCGGCGGCGGCATTCATGGCAGCCGAGATCTGGAGCTCGCGCTTGCGGTCGTGATGAACGAGCCACAGCATGACGCCGCTCAGAGCTGCGAAGGCCTTGAGGCGCCAAAAGGGGTCGGCGGCATCATCGCCCGCGAAGCGCGCGGTCTCAAGAAGGAGTAGTCCCGCTCCGGCGGTTGCGCCGACGCAAGCGACCGCTCCCGCGGCGACCCCGAAAAACCGCGCCGCGAGAAAAACCGCCGGATATAAAAACATGAACGGTGGCAGTGGATAAATCAGGTTGATTCCATACTGAAGGACCAAGGCGAGAACGGCCACGCCCAGGCCGGCGGCGAGCCGGGCGCCACCGGGCCAGGCCAACCAGCGCTCGCGCAGGCCGGCACCGTCGCGGCTCATGGAGCCGGAGGGCGCCAATTCAAGTGAAATGGTTTGGCTATTGTTGCCGTTCACGAATTTAGGCTAAGCCGCGGATTTTGGAATTGCAAACCGGGAGTGCGGTCGCCGCGGCGGGACCCGCCGGCGTCACGCATCGTGACGGAGGCATCTGCGGGCACGCGGGGGATGAACCTGGATCAGTTTATTCGTGGCCATCGTCGGCCACCTCCAAAATAAAAAGGCCAAGCTCTTGAGCTTGGCCTCTTTAATTTTGGGGCGACCGACGGGGATCGAACCCGCGACACTTGGAGCCACAATCCAATGCTCTACCAACTGAGCTACGGCCGCCACATACAGTCTTTTTTTGAACGGAACCTTACTTTTATAAAGGGACTTCATTCGGGTTTCAATCAGAAAAGGTGGGAAAAATCAGGGGATTGGCGCTCTGAAACGCGCAGGCCGCGGGCCAATTCCGGCTGGACAGGGGCGTATGGGCGACTTTAGCTTCTTAAGCTGAATGCCTTCGCAATTGAACGCGGCCCCGGCTGCCCCCCAAGCGCTTGAAATCGGACCGCCCGGCGACCGGGTTCCCAACCGATTCTTTCGTCACGACGGCTCCGATTGGCTCGCGGTTTTGTTTCCCGGGTGGAGCTACGATTGTGAGCGCCCGTTCTTGCGCGGGCTGCGGGAGCAGTTCGGGCTCTTGGGCGCGGACGTTCTGCTGGCTGACTACGATTATCCCGGGCGTGGCTTTGACTCGGAGGGCCCGCGTGACGAGCTCATGGGCCGCTTTTTTCGGGAGGTCGAACAGGTCGTCGGCGAAGGGTTGAGGCAGCGCCATTATCGGCGGCTCACATTGGCCGGCAAATCTTTGGGAACCCGCGGACTCGCGCATCTTTCGTCATCCGGAAGCCTTGAAAGCCCGCGCGGGCGCGGTCTCGAGAAAATCGAATTTGTTTGGCTTACTCCGCTCTTTGGGGAGCCCGAAGTTTGGGACGCGATTCTCAAATCGCACGATCGTTCGATTTTCGTGATCGGTACCGAGGACCCTCATTTCACGCCCGGGAAAGTCGAGCGGCTCGGGCGGAAGCCGGGCTGCGAGGTCGTGGTTCTCGAAGGCGCCGATCACGCCTTGGAGACGAACCGCAACTTGAGCTGCGCCGCTGACGAGTTGTCACAAACCATGAGAGCCATTGAGCGTTTTCTTATGGCCCCGCCTTGAGTCCCACCGCGGCGGAAAATAAAAAACGAGCCTTGAAGTCTGCAGGGATCTGACGTTAGATAAACAGAAACACAATACCTTTAGACGACTGTGAGCTGAATCTTGGATACCGAAGTGCAAGAACTGGCACGGGCCTCTGAGCCCAAGCGCCCGATCGAAACGAAATCCGAAGCGGGAAAATCAGATGATTTGAAGACGATGGCTTACTATGCCCAGCGTCTTCGCGCCGAAATGCCGGCGAGTTATTTCGAACCCGCCCGCATTCGCCTGCTTTGGTTCGTGGGATATGTCGCCGTCAGTTTTGGCGCGCTTTGGCTGATCGGTAACCTGAACTCGCTTCTCCCCGCAGCGAACTGGGTTTTGACGTGGCCTCTGAAAGCTCTGCTGGGCGTCGTCGTGGGTATTTGCTCGGGTGCGCTCGGGTTTTT
>DASUEL010000729.1:0-3180 GCA_036275095.1 Bdellovibrionales bacterium | reverse complement strand
TAGAGCAGACGGGGGCCGGTGACTTCGTCTTCGTAGCAGCCCGAATCGTTGTCACCGGGCAAAATGAAGCTCGTATCCGGCTTAACCGAAATCTCAAGCTCCGAGTCGCTCTTCTTGCCGCAGCTCAAGAAGGCGCCGAAGAATAGGCTCAGTCCCACCACTGTCCATATTCTCATATGCATATTCTATCGGATCCCGAGTCCGTAAACTAGATCGTCGCATAATGAGACGGAGAACCCAGCCTGGACTCCGGCCTTCAGTCTGGCCGGTCTTACTTCGACCCGAACGGCCGTCATAAACTGAGGTATGGCTCGCATCGATTGCCGGCATTTTTCCGGCTACAAACCTTGTTCCCGAAACGCGAACTGTGACGAGACTTGCGGAAGCTATGACAAACCGCGGACGCGCATTTTGTTGGTTCATCTCGAAGCGCTGGGCGCCGTTCTGCGTACGACCAGCATCCTGCCGGCGATCAAACGCAAATATCCGGCGAGCCACATCACATGGGTGACGCGCGCGCCGGCCGCGAGCCTCCTCAAGAACAATCCGTACGTGGACCGGGTGCTCTCCACGGGCGCCGAAGACTTGGCGGCAATTCGTTTTCTCGAGTTCGACATCGGTTTTTGCGTCGACAAATCGCTGCATGCGAGCGCCATCATGGCGAGCGCGACAGTCGACCAGGTCTACGGGTTCATCGCCGACCCTTACACCGGCGCGATCCTTCCGGGGACGGGCGCCGCGCGAGAGCTTTGGGAGTTGGGCCTCGACGATCACAAAAAATTCTTCGTGAATCAGAAACCCGAAACGCAGCTCCTCGCCGAAGCGCTCGAGCTGGCCTACCGCCGCGATCCTTACGTGCTCGTCTTGAGTGAGGATGAGCGGGCCGCCGCGCGCAGCCTCCGCAGCGCTTGGGGGAGCGGGCCCGTGATCGGACTCAACACCGGATGCAGCCCGACGATCACGGCGAAAAAGCTAACCGTCGAGGCTCATCGCGAGCTGATTCGGCGGCTGCGGGCGCTCGTGCCGAATGCAAGCCTCGTCCTGCTCGGCGGCGGAGCCGAAGATGCCGCCCGCAACGCGGCGATCGCCGACGGGCTGGGCGCGATTCAGACTCCCTGCGAAGACGGGCTGCGTGCCGGAATGGCCGCGGTCGCCGCGTGCGATATCGTCGTGACGGGCGACTCGCTCGGAATGCATCTGGCGATCGCGCTGAATAAATGGACGGTGGCCTGGTTCGGCCCGACCTGCGCCCACGAAATCGACCTCTATGACCGCGGCGTTAAAGTGCTGGCAAAAGCGCCGTGCGCGCCGTGCTGGAAGAGAAGTTGCTCAAAAAGCGTCATGTGCTACGATCTGGTATCGCTCGACGAAGTCGTGTCGGGAGTGACGAAGGGTCTTGATTGGCTAGCCTCCTCATCCAAACCGCATTCCTCGGAGATCTACTCCTCGCAATCCCCCTGATGAAGCGCATGCGGCGGCTGCAAAAAGGTCCGCTCGAGCTCGTGTGCCGAAAAGGGTTCGGCGCATTCATGCGCGAAACCGGTCTCGCCGATAAAGTTTACGAAGTCGAAAAATCGAATGCAGCCAGCTACGCATCGCTCGCGCGTGAGCTCGGTGCTCGAGATTTCGAGCTCCTGGTTTCACCGCACCAGTCGTTGCGCTCGGCCCTTTTTGCGAGAAAAATCAGAGCGCAACGCAAACTGGGGTTCAAAACGTGGTGGAACGGGCTCGTCTTCGGCGACCGAATCGAGCGGCCGATGCATCTCCCGGATGCGCTCCGCCAGCTGAGCGCGCTCGCGCCGGCCGACCCTGAGCTTCGGGAGTTACTGAGCGCGGCGCAAACGTCGTTTCACAATCGCGCGCCGCTGTTCGAACCGGTCGACTTGCAGCAAATTCCGGAGTGGGCTTCGATGCGCGTCGAACGGTTCGCGCGAAAGCCGCTGGCGAAGCGGGCGCGGCGGATCGTGCTCGCGCCCGGCAGCCAGTGGGCCACCAAACGCTGGACGCCCGAAGGGTTCCGGCGCGTCGGCCTTGCATTCAAAGAGAGCGGCTACGAGATCGCGTTAGCCGGTTCCGCGCCCGAAAAACCCATTTGCGCCGAGATCGCCGCGGGCATTCCGGGAGCGGTCGATCTCTGCGGCCGCACGTCGCTCATCGAACTGGCGGAGCTGTTCGGCGACAGCGCTTTGCTGATTGTTAACGACAGCGGGCTCATGCACATGGGAGCCGTCGCGGAAATTCCTACAGTGGCGGTGTTCGGGCCGACGACTCTGGAGCTCGGCTACCGCCCGTGGCAGCCGAAAGCACTCGTCGTGGAGTCGGAGCTTCCTTGCCGGCCATGCGGAAAACACGGGCACCAAGTTTGCCCGATCGGCACCCACGCCTGCATGAAACAGATTCAGTCTGACAGCGTCCTCCAGCTCGCGCGGAAGCTTCTCGCCGTCGCCTGAAAAAGCTACACGTGAGCCGCGCGCCCGGCGCGAACACCAAGCCCCCTGTGCTATAATTCCGGCCTCATACACACAGGGGAGGATCCGTTGAAACGTCTCGCAATACTCACGTTGGTGATTTGCGCTCAAGCCACTGCCGCGCCGTTGAACGACGAGCTTCGGCAATCCGAATCCGATCGCGAGCTCACGGCGCTCACCCGCTCCGTTGAGACATTCAATCGCGTCGACCTGCTCGATCGCGGCTTGAATTCATGGCCCGTGCGCCGCCAGCTTCTCGAGAGCGCGTCGAGTTTCGTTTTCGTGTCCGTGCCGTTCTGGAATTACGATCAGGCCGGCCGGGAGTTCGTCGAGCTGCTGGGCAGCCGCAAGCGCGCGCTGCGCGATCTCGAACTGAAAGTCATTCAAGGCTGGACGTCGCCGTGGCTCTCGAAAGGCGGCCGCAAAGTTAAGGGCGAGATCAAGGACATCGCCGATCAATATTTACTTTGGAACTCGCCGCTCTGGCAGCGCCGTTTCTCATTCAACCTGTTCCGCGGGCACGTGCACGACAAGTTTCTCATCGTCGACGGCTCAAAAATGGTTCTCGGCGGAATGAACATTTCGAACGAAGACGCGAGCGGCGGTGCTGCGATGAACGGGACCCACGACACCGATCTGGTGATCCAGGGTCCGGCCGTTCATCAGGCGACCGAAATCTTCTTGAAGGTGAATCAGCTCGGCCACCATCTGA
>DASUEL010000728.1:0-3182 GCA_036275095.1 Bdellovibrionales bacterium | reverse complement strand
TGGAGTCGCTCGTCGATGAACTGCCGCCCCTCTCGGAGTCATCGCGCTTTCAGGAGCTCAGCGCGGACACCGTTGAGCTCCTCGGTAACTGGGAGTATTTCGCGATCTTGTCGCTGCTTGAGACTAAAGGGTTCAGGTACTCGCCCGAGGCCGTCGCCGATCGCCTCCAGTTGAATCGGGCCTCGGTCGTTGAAGCCATGAAGCTGTTGCTCAGGGTCGGCCTCCTCAAGGAGCACGCAAACGGCTACATGCCGACTCACAAAAACGTGACCACGACGCACGACGTGCCGAGCGCGGCGTTGCGACGGGTTCATCGTCAGACCATCGAGAAAGCGCTCGGCGCGATTGAAGGTCAAACCGTGGAGGAGCGCGATTTTTCGGGCATGACGATGGCAATTGCCCGCAAAAAGCTCCCTCAGGCGAAACAACTCATTCGAAAATTCAGGCGCGAGATGTCGGCACTTCTCGAGGATGGAGACCGAACCGACGTGTACCGCCTCAACATTCAGCTGTTTTCACTCGAATCCAAGAAAAAGGAGAGATCATGAGGATCGCGATTCTGTTTTTCACGGCATTATTGGCCCTGCCCACAGCCTTTGCCCGCAGCGGCGGCGAAACCGGTAACGGCGGTGACCCGCTGATGATGCTTTTCGAGGAGTCACGGCACCAGGCCGTTCAGCGCGTGCTCAACGCGACTTACTGCGCGTTCCCTGCGCAAATTCGGCCGCCGATCCGGGAATGGATTCTCAACAATAAAACTGAGCTCGCGCGGGACATTATGGACTCGAAGCACGTGTGGCTCGCGGGCCAGCAAGTCACGTGTGCGTACACGCAGCCCCGCCCCAAAGCCGATGTCATGCTTTCTTTTCAATCCTGCCGGCCGAATGTCGTCAGTGTGATCGACGCCGGCCGAACGCTGATTCACGAGTCGGTGCATCACCTTGGCATAACGGATGAGGTGTTTCCGAGCGAAGTCGCCTATGCGGTTTATGTATTGGGAACAGGCGACGGGTGTACCGTGCCACCCGCGCAAGACCCGTTCGATCCCGCAAGTTGTTTAGGCGCTGCGATCACCGATAAAGAACTCTACGATTTGCTCCCGCTTCCTCATGCCGTCGAACGAACGCTTGGCTCCTACAAGGTATTCATGCGGGAGCGGGTCTGCTACAGGCCCGACAGGTGTACAAAATGGGAAATCGGAATCCCAACGATCGAACAGAAGATGCTGGGTAACGTAACCGAAGCTCCGAACGAAGGACTCGTGACCGCGTACCTGCGGCAAGATCGTGTCATGATCGGCTTCAAAAGCCGAGACAATTCGTATTCGGTGCTGGCCAGCCCGAAGAAACCGGCGCCGCTCTTCTATTGGAATCAAAATGGAGGTTCCGCTACCGTGCGCTTGGATGATTACGGCCCCCGCCGGGCCATCAATACGCTCGGTACGACGGCGCTAAAGCAAGTATCGTGGCTGAGCCGCCAATGCGCACGCATTCACCAGGCCGATACATTTAACTGGAAAGACAAGAGCGGCAATACGGTCAGATTCGAGTGGGACATCGTATTTCTATCCCATTTCAATTACTGATCGGCCTTTTATCATCAAAGAGGCAGCCATATAGGCGGGCTGCCTTTGCCGTACACCGAGGTATGTCCGGCAGACTTGCATGATCCTGCGGCTTCCCGGTCCTGCCGACGAATCACTCCGGATCTTCGAGGTACGTGTAGCCTGCCAAGCCCTCTTCGTAGTGCTTGAGCAGCAGGCGCGCGTCTTGCTTCGTGATGGTTCCGCGCTGAATGGCGGCTTCGGCCGCGCGACGGATGCTGTCGACGAGCTCGGCGCGCTCGTACTGAACGTACGAGAGCACTTCAGAGACCGTGTCGCCTTCGACCACGTCTTCGACGATGTAGCCGGCGTCCGTGATCGTGATGTGAACGGCGTCGGTATCACCGAACAGGTTGTGCAGATCGCCCAAGATCTCTTGGTACGCGCCAACCAGGAAGATGCCGAGATAGTACGGTTCATTGGGCTGGTAGTAATGAACCTCTAGCGCGTTCTTGACGTCGCCGCCGGCCTTCGTGAAGCGGTCGAGTTTGCCGTCGGAATCGCAAGTCAAGTCGACGAGGGTCGCGCGGCGGCGGGGCTCTTCGGTGTGGCGATGAATCGGCACGACCGGGAAGACCTGCCCGACGGCCCATGTGTCAGGCGTCGATTGAAAGATCGAGAAGTTGCAGAAGTACGTGTCGGAGAGCTCTTGGTCGAGCATGGATTGAAACTCGCCGGCTTCGTCTTCGAGATTGCGCGCAATCTTCGACATTTTGGTCAGAATCGCCCAAATCAGGCTTTCGATCTTCGCGCGCTGCTCGAGGCTCAAGTAGCCGAGCGTGAAGAGCTGGAGGGCCTCTTCTTTCATTTGGAGCATGTCGTGGTAGAACTCGTTGATGTTGTCGACCGAAACCGTCTCGTAGATCTCATGCAAGTTCTGGATGAGTTTGTGATCGGTCTTATCGGGCGTGTGGTTGAGCGTCATCTTGGTGACTTCGTTCACTCCCAGCACGTTGAAAATCAAAACTGAGTGGTGTGCGACCAGTGAGCGGCCCGACTCGGTGACGATGTTCGGGTGCGGGATGCTCTTCTCGTCGCAGATCGACTGGAAGGTCGACACGACGTCGTTCGCATACTCTTGCTCGTCATAGTTCACCGACGTGTCGCTGGTGCGCGAGCCGTCGTAGTCGACGCCGAGTCCGCCGCCGACGTCCACATAGCGCGGACGCGCGCCAAGCGCATAGAGCTCGGCGAAAATACGGGCGCCTTCTTTAAGCGACGACTTGATCGCTT
The DNA here is from genome assembly GCA_036275095.1 of Bdellovibrionales bacterium. Lineage (GTDB taxonomy): Bacteria > Bdellovibrionota > Bdellovibrionia > Bdellovibrionales > DASUEL01 > DASUEL01. Next base: position 346 of record DASUEL010000728.1, on the reverse strand, counting down.
GAATCGACGAGATCTGTGAGCCGACGTGGAAGTGCAAAAGCTCGAGGCTGTCGAGCAGGTTTTCTTTTTTGAGGACTTCAATGCCATACACGATTTCGGCGGGGGTCAGGCCGAACTTCGAGCGGGCGCCAGAAGATTCGACCCAGCGGCCGGCGCCTTTGGAGTCGAGCTTGGCGCGAAAACCGATCCGCGGCTTCGTGTTCAGCTTTTTGGCGGATGCCAAAATCATCGGAAGCTCGCTGATGCGATCGACGACGATGACGGTGTTGCGGCCGAGCTTCTGAGAGAGCAGGGCGGTCTCGATGTATTCTTCGTCTTTGAAGCCGTTGGCGATAATGAGCGCCTC
>DASUEL010000727.1:0-4946 GCA_036275095.1 Bdellovibrionales bacterium | reverse complement strand
AGGAGCATCGAGACCATTCCAATGTTCAGCTCGAGCGCCTCTTCAGGGCTGGTTTTCAGAAATGTCCAGAAAGCCGCGTCGGCCTTTTTCCAGAAAATGTCGCGAAAGCGAAAACGCTCTTGCGTGAGCCGCTGAAGCTCTCTGTTTTTCATGGCGATCTCATAGTCCAGGCGGGCCAACTGCCGGCGCTCGTCGTCGGTGCGAGCGCCCTTGGTGAAGAGTTTCTTACGGTCGGAGTTTAGAACCGCCATTTCGTCGCTGATCTTGTCGGATTGCTGGACGACGTTGCGCCATTCTCTAAAGCTCATCGTGGCTTCGGCGCGTTCAGGAGCGTTCCAAATTTTGGAGATGTAGTGATTGAGGCGGCTACCGACGATCATTCCGCTCGCGCGAATCATCGGAGCCATGCGCCCATCGGGTTTCAATCCGAGGTAGCGGGTCAGCATGATGTTGGTTGCAGCGGAGCCGCCGGCAAAACCGGCAAGCCCGATCAAGCCGCCCACATCCTCGACGGCGTCCTGAATCGTCCAGCAAACGGAAGGATCCATCGTCACCAAGCACTTGAGATACATCTGGCTGGCCATACCGATCATGAAGCCGACGTTTCCGACGGAGACGATGTGTTGCGCGATCTCTTTGCCTTCGTGTTTCAACCGGCGGCCTGCGCGGGCCAGACGGCTCATCTGGTCTTTTTCGAGGCTGGGGAGCAGGCTTTTGTCTTCGATGCCCGGATGCACGAGATCTTTCGACGGATCCCAAACCGAGAGCTCGGTCGGTGAGCCGCGCTCGAGTGTCTTCTGAACGTCGTAACCGATGTCGAAGATCATGCGCTTTTCAGAGTTGCTGAGGATTTCGTAGGCTTGTTGAATGCGGTCGTATTTGTCGAGAGCCTCCGCGACTTGCGGATTATTCAGATGGCGGCCGCCGCGATTGTAAATTTCGAGATAATGTTTGGAGAGCTGATCGTAGGCGCGGCGGATATCACGCGGAGACGCATCGTTTCGAACGCCCAGTACTTCATAGAGATTGTAGTCGACGGCTTTCGAGTGATCGGCCTCGCGAACCATGATCGTGCCGACTTCGACTTGGCCCTGACGGCGCCGGCGCTGAAGATCTTCGACCTGCGTCTCGACGGTGTCGTCGGTGCGGTCCTCGCCCCATTCAATACGGCTTGCCTGGGGCGGTGTCTGGCCTTGGGCCACCGGGGCCGCCAGCATATTCGTGAACATTATAAATGTCAGAACTGCGGCCCGGGTGCTCATACAAGGCTCTATTCTCGGTTAAGTTAAGGCTTAGAGGCAGTTCTCTTTATTGGCATCTTTCGAGCCACGAACGATCGCCTCGGCGTCTTTCAGGTCTTCCTTGTAAGCCTCTTTGCGGAACAGAGAGATCTGCTCGATCGCGGCTTCACGGAAGTTTCCACCGTTGTTCTCGGCGCGAACGGCGGCGTCCAAGAGGCGGTCATTGAAGAGCTCGAGACGTTGGGCATCACCCGACTTCTGAACTTCAGAAACCATCTCGATCACGTTTTCGGCGTGCTTCGGCGTAACCGACTTGTCGGCGGCTGCACCGCGAGCGAGCGCGTCCATTGACTTCGCGAGCTCGGGCTTGTTCTTCAGAACAAACGCGATGGCTTCAGCGACTTCTTTTTTCGTCGCCTCGAGCTTCACGAGCTCGGGAACTTTCGCGCGAAGCGCCTCGGGAAGCTCAGAGAGCTTCACGCGCTTGGCTTGCTCCGAGCGAACGGCTTCGGTCTTGCCACCTTTAACTTGAGCTTGAACTTGGCCGGCAACCGCGAGTACGGCAGCCAGAGCGATTACGATCTTTTTCATGACTAACTCCTTTTGGGGTCTACTAAGCCCTGATTCATAGGCCCATTTCGTAGGGCGCTTTTCGGTTTTCAAACCTTTACGGAAGGTGGTTTTTGCAAGCGTGGGGCCACCAATTCCGCCGCCAGCTGCAATTTGGCGGCTCCTGGCTGGAAAGCCAATGGCTCCTCCCCAAAAGTGACGTAGGACGCCGCCAGCTGTACTTATTTTGAGCACGACAGGGGCCGCTCTATTGGATTCCACGCTCTTCAGCCCAAGAAATCTCTCAAGGTCCTCAATAAGTTAGCGGCACGAGGCTTGCTGATTAGCGCCTTGTATGAAGAATCGTATCGTCGCTCTCATCGTTTTGATTGCCCTTCTTGCGCCGGCAGCCCAAGCTGTCGCGCCAATTTTGATAGCTGCCGGTATCGTGCTCGTGCGAGCGGGAACAGCCGCCGTCTCTGTCTACGTTATGGATAAAGCCGTTACGAAAGGCGTACCTTTCGCCTATAAGCACGGAAAGCGCGGTTTCGATTCAGCCTATAATTGGACGACTGCAGAAGCCCAAGAGCTGGATCGCAAAATCTCTTTATATATGCAGCGAGTTTGGGGTGGTTATGTTTACGACGTCCCGCTTATGCAGCAGGCCCGCGGCTACCTCGATGTTGCGGCCGACGCCGTTCAGGCCGCGTGCGAAGAAAGAATCGCTCCCAGCGCGGTTCAACTTTGCCAAATCGATAAATCGAAAGTTTTTCTTTCTTCCGTCCATTTGAGCCGGATCAACTATCCGTTCGCGCAGACGAAGAGCCACCGCAAAAATGAATTCCATTTTGAAATCACTGCCGACGTATTCTTGAAGCCCGATGTTCCGGGCGAAATGATCCGCGAACTTGCCATGCTCCAATTCGCGCGCGTCGCCGAGGAATCGAATCTGCGGCTTTTCGAAAAGTTTTTTGAAAAGAAGCATCTTCAAGCTGGCGAAAGCGACTTCGCGTCTCATGCCGGTGACCTTGCCATTTTGTACAGCCGCGAGCTCCTTTACACCATTCGTAAGAGTATAGCGGCTCCTGGCGCCGTCGTTCCACGCGTGGAGCACTCAATGAGCGCCGCGAATTTCACGACGCACGACAAATTTTTGCAGCTCTACGGGCCCAAGCTCCAAAAGATCATGGCATTGCAGCCGCCGTTTTTCGTATTGAACGCAAACAATCCGCAACAAGCGCGTGTTTCATACCGTGTTCAAACGATAGATCAAATTGCAGCGGGAAAACCTGACGTGATGGTTCTCACTCCTTGCGACCCATACATCGGCGAGCGGGAATACCGGGTCATGGAATCGCTTTTTTTCAACTTACCTGCTTGCCGCCGGGTGCTCGCGCCCGAAATCGCGGCCGCTCGCAAAACCGTTGCGACGAGCGCAAAACAAAATGACGTAGCCTGGGACGCCGGCCGCCGCCAATGGTTATATTGGACGGTTCAAGGCGTTACATCCGTGGCGATCGGCCTTTACATGATGAGGAAGTCGCCGATTTTGGCCGCGCAAAACCCCGCCGCCACCACCGAATCCGCCGCAGCGGCCGGCGCAGCCACCGCAACATCGGTGACTCGCGGCCTCGAGCTTCTTGCGAACCCCTCAACCATGCGTCGAACGGCGATTTGGTGGGATATGGCAGTCGATACAGTCAACTCCCGCGCGATCGGCACGATTACGTATTGGGGCGGAGTCATCGCCATGGGTAGCGCCGCATGGGCATATGTCGACAATCGATTCGAGAAAGTCCGAGCGTGGATGGAAGTGCAACATCAAATCCGCGATGAGGAATTCAAAGATCTCTTCCTGTTTTTGCACCACGCTCACGAGGACGTCCACGCCGGCAAGATCGATTACAACCAGTTCGCGGCCAAAGTTAAGGAATGGAACGAACGCCTGGGCGCAACCCGTATCCACCTCCTGGATGCCCCTCCGCCGAAGTGATTTCTAATTGAACGCGAATTGATTTCGGGCCCAATTTAAGGGCCCAACAGATCCTTCACGAAGTTATCCAAATATTGAAATTTCCTTGATTGGTATAGTGCGTAAACTACGGCCAAGGTTGACCCTCCTAACACCCGACATTATACCTGCTGCGGGGTCGTGCGCTGGAGCACGGAGGGAGAGATAACTCGAAGGGAGTTTTACATGAAACTGTTCGCGTTCTTATTAGCTCTGTTCACCGCTACTCAAGTTTATGCTGCCGACAAAATCAAGATCGGCTTCGTACTTTCGACGCTTCAAGAAGAGCGTTACCAAAAAGACCAAAAGTTCTTCAAAGACGAAGCGGCTAAGCTCGGCTTCGAGCCCGTTCTCGTTTCGGCCGAAAACAACGAGCAAACCCAGACCGCCAAAGTCGAGAACCTGCTTTCAATGGGCGTAAAGGCGCTCATCATTCAGCCCGTGAACTCGAACGCCGCCGGCGCGCTCGTCAAAGAGGCCCACGCCGACAAAGTTCCGGTGATCGCGTATGACCGCATGATCAACGACGCCCAAGTCGACTACTACGTCACGATGGACTCCTTTTCTGTCGGCAAGCTCCAAGCTGAAGAAGCCGTGAAGCACACGGGCGGCAAAGGCAACTTCATCATCCTCATGGGCCAAGCCGGTCACTCGGTCGCCAACGAAATCACCCGCGGCGTCGAGTCTGTGCTCAGCAAACATCCCGGCATCAAAGTCGTCGTGAAGCAATCTCACGAGGGCTGGAAGCCTGATCTCGCGATGGCCACCGTTGAGAACGCGCTCACCCAGTACAACAACAAGATCGATGCGATTCTCGCGAACAACTCCGGCATGGCCCAAGGCGCGGTTCAAGCACTGAGCGAGCAAAAACTCGCCGGCAAAGTTTTCGTCGCGGGTGCCGACGCCGATCTCTCGGCCATCAAAAACATCGTGGCCGGCCGTCAGCACTTCGAAGTGCTGAAAGACATCGAGCCGCTGGCCCGCACGGCAGCACAAGTCGCGTTCAAGCTGGCCAAGGGCGAAAAGCCGAAGCCCGACACGACGGTCACGAGCGGCAAGTTCACGATTCCGACGATGACGACACCGGTTTACCCGATCACGAAGAGCAACCTCGAGCAGCGCATTTTCGCCACCGGCTTTCACTC
>DASUEL010000726.1:0-5105 GCA_036275095.1 Bdellovibrionales bacterium | reverse complement strand
GCGAAGGAGTTTTCGCATCGCCAGCTGGTCAGTGACCTCGTCGATTTCGCGGGCGAACAGGCCGGCGCGACCGCAACGATCAGCCTCTACGGGATCTCGAAGATCGGGCGTTCGAACAAAACCAAAATCACCTTGCGCTATGATCCCGCCGGCCCCGCCGCGACGATTACGTCACAACCGGCCGCGCTCACTAACGCCACGGGCGCATCGTTTACATTCACCGGTTCACAGCAAACGGTAAGTTTCGAGTGCGATCTCAACAGCGGCGGCGCCAGCCCCTGCACGTCGCCGTATACGGCGGCTGGCCCGCTCTCCGACGGTACTCACACATTTCGCGTGCGTGGAATCGCGGGCGACGGAGCTCGCTCGGCCTTTACGACGTACTCGTGGACCGTCGATACGGTCCCTCCCGTTCTCTCACTCGACTCGAGCCCTTCGGCAAACGTGAACACCGCATCGGTCGCCTTCACGTTCAGCGCGACCGATGCGAGCTCTTTTGCGTTTCAATGTAAAGTCGACGCTGGCGCGTACTCGAATTGTTCGTCACCGCGCAACGAGTCGGTTGCAGCCGGCTCGCACACCTTCTACGTCATTGCATCGGACGCGGCCGGCAACCAGTCGGCGGCTCAGACTGCGAATTGGTTATATGATTCGACTGCTCCGACAATGAGTTATTCCGTAAACCCGGGGTCGCCGACAAATGCTGCGGGAATCACTGTCAGCGGAGCATGTGCCGACGCCGGAGGGAGCGGAATTCCGGTAAACGGCGTGCGCCTTTGTATTAAGTCGGGCGGCGCCTGCAGCTACCCGGCCGATTTCGCGGTGACCTCCGCTTGCACTTTGGGGAGCTACAGCTTCAATGCGACACCGGCCGAAGGCATCTATGACATTAAGATCGCCGTGGTCGACGGTGCCGGCAACTATATAATAGACGGCCAAGCCGCTGTCGATTACGAGGTCGACCGAACGGCACCCGCCGCCTTGGTATCCAATGAGCCCACCGGCACGAACGGAATTGGTACACTGGCCGTTACGGTCAGCGGCACGGGCGTCACGCATTACCGTCACAAAGTCGGACTCAACGCGGACTGTAACGACGCCAATGGATACACGGCCGAGAGACTCGTGAGCAACGCGATCAGTGACACGCTTTCAGTAGATGGTTCGTACAGATTGTGCGTCGTCGGGCGCGACGCCGCAGGAAACTATCAAGGCTTCGGTTCAGCCACGTCACGCACTTGGACGCGGGACTCCAGCGTTCCAAACGCGACGATCAGCGGCCATCCGACGACGAATTTCACCAACATCGCTGGCTTTACACTGAACGTGGGCGGCACCGGCGTCGTCGAATATCGATATAAATTCGGCTTGAACGCGGATTGCGGCGTCGCAACCGGTTACTCGAGCGTCATTGCCGAGAGTACCGACACCGCAATCGTCATGGACAGCCAAGGACTCTACCGCCTGTGCGTCGTGGGAAAGAACGCCGCGAACACCTGGCAACCTTATGCCTCGGCGACTTCCGACGACTGGACTCGCGACGTCAGTGCTCCAGGAGCCTTCACGATCTCAGGCGTGAGAACACTGGGTCCCGAAGACGGAGTCTCAGATGGATGGCTCACGAACTTACTGAATCGCATGGCTGTTTGGACCGCGGCGCCCGGCGCCTATGATTACGAGGCCACGATTCGGGACAGCGGAGACACCGTCAATGTGTGCGGACCTTCAGTGACGACCGGCACGAACTATCCGTTTGGTTGTGCCGTCTCCGAAGGTACGGACTACATCGTGCGCGTGGTGGCACGCGACGAAGCGGGAAACCAAACCACTACCGCTGACCTCCAATTCACGGTCGACACGACCCCGCCGGCTACGACGTGCAGTGTGCCAGACGACACAGTCAGTTTTGCCCAAATTTCGCCTTCGGTAAGCTGCACAGATACCAGCGGGTGCGCACTGACCGAGTGCGAGCTCGACGGAAGCGGAACCTGGGGCTCGTGCAGCAACATCGCCGTGAGTGAAGGGGCGCACACCATTGCGACGCGATCGACGGATAACGCCGGCCTTATCGCCACGGGCGGAACATGCAATTTCACGATCGACCGCACGCCACCGGCGGTCACCATAACCGCGGGCCCGACCGGCAACACGACTTCGACGAGCGCGACCTTTTCTTTCACGACTGTCGACGGCGGCACCGGCGTCGATACGATCGAATGCAGTCTCGACGGGACCACTTGGAACTCGTGTGTATCGCCCGAGTCTTATACGGGTCTTTCAGTCGGCGCGAAGACGTTTTGGGTTCGCGCCATCGATTTCTCGGGTAACACGGGCTCCGATAGCCAAAGCTGGACGATCGACCCGCCCGCAAACAATCCGCCCGTCGCGCAAGATGATATCTTCATCGCCGACTGGAATCAGCAAAGCGCGATCGCCGTTCTCACCATCGGCACTCCCGACAGCGATGCCGATGGCGACCCTTTGACTGTTTCGATCACGTCACCGCCTTCTTCAGGCTCGGCATCGGTCAATCCGGTTTCGGGCGTCGTGACCTATGATCCCAATGCGAACTTTCTGGGAATCGATACACTCACGTACCAAATCAGCGACGGTACCGCGACGGATACCGCGACCGTGACCATCAAGGTCAAAGCTCCGCATACCTGGGATGGCGGAGGCGTCGACGCGAACTGGTCAACACCCGCGAACTGGCACTCCAACACCGTACCCACCGCGGCTAGCAACGTATATTTCGATGAAACCTGCGACAGCAACTGCAATGCCACGATCGACACCAACGCCGTCGCGAACAACATCACACTGGATTCGGGCTACGCCGGAACGCTCACGCAGGCTTCGGGCGCGACGTTGACCGTGACTTCGGGGGGCTGGACGCAGATGGGCGGCACGTTCAACGGGTCGGATGCGCCGATTTACCTCGAACATGTCGGCCCCGCCACGACCGGCCTCATTCTGGGGGGCGGCACCTTCAATGCGCCCAATGCCGTTCTGCAAATCGCGGGTGACCTTCAAGTGGCGAACCCGGGCACCTTCAACCCGAACACCGGCACGGTCGAGCTCGATTATGGTGGAGCGGCAGCCTCTATATTGATCAATGTAACAGGCTCGTCGCTTTATAACTTGTCGTTGAATTCGGTCTCACGCAAAACCGCGATCAGCGGCACTCTGAGCGTCACGAATGATTTGAGTGTCGGTCAATTCCATGCGGGTCTCGATGGCGGCATCATCGAGCTCGGCGGTGACTTGACGTTTTCTAACGGAACCGGCACCTTGGCCTGTACGACGTGCCCGCTCTCGACGATACATCTAAATGGCCTGGCCCAAACCGTAACCGGCTTGAATGCACTGGTGACCGGGGCAAACTCCTCGCACAACGTGCTGCCGAATTTGATTCTCGAATCGTCGATAAGCACGACTCTCGCAGGGCCACTTGCAATTTCAGGAAGCATCACGGATGTCACGGGTACGACCGCTGTGACGTCGCCCACGGTGGTGCTGAACCCCGACACCGACGTCAGTTACACATTGCCGAACACGATTTCCTTCAATACCGTTCGCATCACGGCATCGACGGCCAATACGAACATCACGATCACCGGCGCACTCTACGCGGCGGCCGATCTCCAAATTTACCACGCGGCAGGTGGCACCACAATCGACGGCGGTGCCATTCATGTCGGTTCGAACCTCATCGTGACCGATGCCAAAGCTGGAGGAACCGCGGAGATCATACTTGATGGATCGGCCGCGCAATCGATCTCATATATTGCCGGTATCATTCCAGGCACGGCGCTGACGATCGACAAGCCCTCCGGCACGGCCAACTTGACCTCAAACATCTCTTTGAATGCCACGGGCCAGGATCTCGTCATCGCGAATGGCGACTTCAATTTCGCGGGGTACGACGCCGTCATCAACGACACGCTTGCAATGCCCGGCACTGGCGACACCTTATGGCTGAACGGAGACGAAACCGTTACGTTCGGCGCGCTTTCATTGGGTACTAACATCGTACATTATAATGGCAGCGGCAATTATGCTTCGCTTCCACTCGGAAACAACTACGGCCAAACGCTGTTGTACTTTACAACCGGCACGTTCGCTCATACTGGAAACCTCGGTGCACGCTCCGTCTTCATCGGCGGCGGCGCCACACTTTACAGCAACAATAATGATGTCGAAGTCACGGAAACCTTTTCGAATACTTCGGGAGCGGCGAATTATATTACCGGAACCCAGATCGTTCCGGCTGGCGCGAACACCGTAATTCTCAGTGGCAGCGGTGTCCGAATTTTGGGTTCCAACAATTTTCATCATCTCACCGTCAACGTTCCTAATGGCAGCGCCTCCTTCGAATCCGGAACGCTTCAGACGATCGCGGGCATGCTGACTCTCACCGGTGCCAGCGGCAGCCCGCTGCTGCTCAACCGCTACGGCGGTTCCGGCGCAGACCAATGGCGCATCGATCCACAGGGCGGCCGCAACGTTTCCTACGTGGAGGTCGAGAACTCTCTCAATACCAACGCTACGACTATCGTCGCCGGCTCGAGCTCGGTAGACCGGGGCAACAACAACGGCTGGAACTTCGGCGGCAACAACAATCCCACGATCGTCACGACCGAGTTCAGGGTCATGATGGACAGCACCCAAGCCTCGAACGTTTTAGATCCGGCTGGAGATGATACGGATCCCGATGGCGATGCGATTACGCTGGCGAGCTTCAGTTATTCGGGCTCGGGTTCGATGTCCATGTCTTCCGGAACTTTGACGTACGCGCCACCTACCGGATTTTACGGCACGGACACTTTCTCCTACACGATTTCCGATGGAAACGGCGGCTCGGCCACCGGGGCCGCGACGATCTACGTAGTCCACCCGCAAGCGTGGACCGGCGCTGTGAACGCCGACTGGAGCACGCCGGGTAACTGGGGCGCAGGGGCCGTGCCCACGAACGCGCAGACAGCGATCTTCGACATCACGTGCACCGCGAACTGTAACCCCCAAGTCGCCGGCACGGTCGAAGTTGGAGGCGTCGAAATTAATCAGGATTTTGCGGGCACGATTCAGCTCGACCCAGGCGCGAC
>DASUEL010000725.1:0-4230 GCA_036275095.1 Bdellovibrionales bacterium | reverse complement strand
CCTTGACGTTGAATTTCTCCGACAGAACGATGTTTTCAAAGCGATCGACGTCGATTTTCAGTTTTACGAAATCTTTGCTCATGCGCTTGAAATCTTTCGTGCCGAAGGTTTCAGTTTCGAAACGCAGACATCCGGGGCACCAGCGCGCCGAAAAGTCGATCAACACCAAGCGCTTCTGCTTGATCGCCTCGGCGAGCGCCTTGTTGAAGTCATCTTCGATGAAGCCATGTGAGTTCACCCGCCCTTTGTTTTTGTTGATCGCGACAGCCTTCGTGGCGCCGGGGCGGCCCGCGCCCTTCAGCTCCACGAAGCGCGGCTCGCAGAACGTGACGGCGTCGTCACAAATGTAAAGCGCCGCGTGGCCTTTCGACCAAGCCGCGGGCAAGCCGCTGAATTCGGCCTCTCGCGCCGAGAGCTTCGTCGGCTTCAAAACTTTCTCATCGACCGAGACCGAGTTCGGCGCTTTGTCGTTGAAATGATAACCCTCTTTCAGCGTCGCCCGAAAAACGCGCTCCTTGAGCTCGGTCTGCAACGCGCCTTCAGTGCGATTGACATCGGCCGAAACCGCCGAAGACAAGATGAGAAGAGCTGGAATCACCAATTGGATAACGGCAGACATAGCGCCTCCTGATCTCTGTTTCTTACATGAAAAGGCCCGGCTTATCCAGCCAGGCCTCCATCTAAGCTCGAAAATTGGATCAGGTTTATCGTACGGTAAATGTGGTCGACACGATCCGGTGATCCGACAAGGAGCCTTCATCGACGATATCGGAGCGAGTCACGCTCAAATATGGAGTCCCACGGGTGTAGAACACGTAGTCCATTCTGGTACTCCGCGTAGGCGTGTAACGGGTCGGATTGTTGTCGAACGAAAATGCGCGTCCTGAAAGTACCGCTTCATACCACGAATCGGTTACGTCTTCGCCCCAGTTGAGCATGGTTTGATATTCGGTCTCGCTATCATACGGCTGCATGTTGAAGTCTCCGCCGTAAATGCGTGGCGCCGGATAGTCCCAAGCAAAGTTTTTGAGTATGCGGTTTTCTTCGTCCCGCATGCAGCCGCGATCGCTCTCGGAGGTCGTGCGTACCGAAAAAAGACTCAGCACGCGGCCATTGACCGTAATTTGAGCACCCAGAGCCGCGCGCCCGGCAACCCTTATGGCACTGCTGCTATAGCAGCTGACGACGTAGGTTCCCGGCCTGCGCAAAATCACGGATTGAATGTTCGTTAGCGGATACTTCGAGACGATTCCGACGAAGCTACTGGTTGTGTCGGTTCCGCGCAAGATTTCATATTTATGCCAAGTTCCGCCCTGGCTCGAGGCGAGCGCCTGGCGAATACGGTCGAAATGCGTTCGTGAATCAACTTCCTGCAAGAACACCACCTGCGGCCGGAGGTTTACGATTTGGGTAATTTCGCCCGACTCATCTCCGCCGCCGTTGTTCCAGGTAATGACTTTTAGCGAAGACGACGTGACCGGCGCGGGTGTCGGCGCGGGAGTCGGTGTGGGATCGGGCACGCTGCCCGAACCGTCGTTCGGAGCCAAAATTCGCGTATCGTTGACGGCGGCACCCGGCGCCGCAGATCGGTACGTCACCGCTGAAATCACGATTTGATCTATCGCGACCCCGTCTTCGCGCGCTTGTACGCGCAAGACTTGGCTGCCGCTCGTTCTGAAATAGATGAGCTCCTGGCTTCCGCACCAGCCGTTGCTGTTGTTCCAGCCCCAGCCCGAGAGCGAGTACTGGTCGCATTCACGCAAAATGACGGGGCTGCCTGACGAAGTGCCGATACGATAAATGGCCGCGCCGGAGGAGTCGACGCTTCCCGAAAACTGCAAAAAGACCGAGTCATTTGCGTAGTGATTGTTTTGCGCCTTCATTCTGAACCAAACGCGATACGCGACGCCGGCTTCGGCGGTGAAGGACATGTCGAACGAATCGGCGGGCGCGCTCGACGCCGTCTCGACTTTCGCGGCTCCCATATCGCGATTGAGCAGGTACCCGCCGCTGGCCGCAGCTGAGTCGGCGACCCAGGTCCAATTGCCCCGCAGGTTCGAATGGTTGCGTGTATGCAACACGATCTCGGGCCCGGCGAAGGCCAATGATGAATATATCGTGGCGATAAGAATCGCCAATGCAGCCAATCCTTGCGGCATGGTTCCCCCCTTTATAATTGCGATGTCGTTTTAGAAGCCCCTGTCAAAGCAGGGTGCAACATGAGTGCCTGGCTCTAATACACGCTCTCGGCTCTCGGGTGTAAGATTCTATCCCCGTGATCAATCAATCGACGGTTCGGTACGGGCAACAAAACTGGTTTCATTTCGCGCGCCATGTCTCATTGTGGGACCGAAACAAGCGTTTTGAAAAGGGGGCCTAAGTCTTAATTTCGGCTCCCAGCAAGGCTTTCGTGTGAATTTCAAGCGGGATAATTTGCGAGACTGGAATCACTTGCTTCGCAACCCGCGCCCAGAGTAGCGTTTACGTCATGAAGATTCTCCTGGTGATTTTCACTCTGCAAATATTCGCGTTTTCACGCGCGCTCGCGCTGGATACCTGCGCCGCCTTCGAGATGGTTCCACATGAAGGAGTGTGGACTCTCACGAATGGCGCGCGCGTTCCCTACCCGACTCAAACGCGAAATCTCGACAGCTACATTCTCTTCGGATCGCTGAGCGCGAGCCGCGCCGCTGAGTACCTCGCGCCGCACGGACTCAAACCCGCCAGCGTCGCGGGCCGCGCGCTCGCGGCGTTGTCGGTCTACGACTATAAAGAATCCGATGTCGGGCCCTTTCGCGAGTCGTATCTGGTGTTCTTGACCCGTCATAACGGCAAACTCGCGCTATTCCACGAGCTCGCCTGGAGCAGCGAAGAGACGACGGCGCTGATGTCTGATGAAATTTGGGGAATCCCGAGCCGCCGCGCGCGGATCAGCGTCGATGCCGGAACGTCGTTCGCGGTCGCGACGCCGCAAGGCCCGGTATTTGAAATGAGTTGGGCGAAGAAACCGGTTTTGCACAATCCTTTCGCCCACAATCTCAGCGTCTATGCCGTCGGCCCGAAAGATAAAGATGGCCGCCTCAAGTGGTCACCGATCAAGTCGTGCGGAGGCGCCTCGAGCGGCTCATTCGACGAAGCTCGCGGAGACCGGCTCGTCGTGCACGACAAAGCGCTCGCGGCTTTGCTCACGCGGCTCGGGTTCAAGCCTTTGTTCAAGGAGCTGGCGCGGGGACAAAAAGCGATTCAATATTTACCCGAGCCGGCCAGGCGCTAGAGACGCGGCCAGCGCGGCCTCAGCCCGGGAACTTCCCGTCGCGGAAACGGCGGCTGAACCGCGACGACGTCATCCGTCTCGCCCGAGCATGAAGCGACACATTCCTCATTTTGCAGGGGAACGCGCGTGTCCATGCACTCTGACGTGCCGGCATGGCGAACGATCACCGCGTCGGTGGTCTTGACGGTGTGGCTCACGCCGAAGCGGGCTTTGCAGGCGGCAACGGCGTACTCACGAAGGCCGTTTGCCATCTTCGTATTCTCTTGAAGGTAATCGGCCGCGCGAATTTTGTTGATCCCGATTCCGCCCTTCGTGGGGCTGCTCTGCACGATCACGAAATCGAAGCGGCGCGGGCTGAGCCGAGCGCCCGTGCAGTCTTCGGCCTTCTCGATACCGCCGACCGAAAAGGGATCCGCGCCAGCCGTATCGACCATCACGACGTGGCCCGACTGAGCGATGATATCGCCGCGCCGTAAAACGTTCGTGGCCGTCAGCTTCACCGGCTCGATGCAGGTGAGTCCGTTCTCTTTCGGCGCCATATACATGCGCGCCGAGACTCCGAATACGCTGATAGCCTTCAGCCGGCCGTCTTTTTTCAGCTTGAGGCCGGAGGTTGCCAACGCCGAGAAGACGAAGCCCGAGCAGTCGACCCCGAGCGTCTCGGTTCCGGACCCCGCGTTTTTGAAGAAGTCGAGTTTGGAGTTTTCGGCGGAGTTGGCATGCGGCTTTCCGCCGAAGTCGTAGATCAGCGGGTTCTTCTTGATCGGAAGACAGCGATTCGAAGTCTCGGTGATCGCTTTCAAATAATAGTTGGATGAAACGTAGGCGTTCAGATCAGAGATCACCCGTTTCTTGCCGCCGGCCGGGTGATCGCCGATGATGCTGATACCCCGAACGTCACCCACGTCATCGGTGAGGGCCGGCTGGCTCTGGGCCTGGCAGCTTTGATAAGACAC
>DASUEL010000724.1:0-13883 GCA_036275095.1 Bdellovibrionales bacterium | reverse complement strand
TCAAGCTTGGTTCGGCGACGGGCGCCACGCGCACCGACGAAAACGGCTATGGCCGAGTGGAGCTCATACGCGCGAAGTCGTCGGCCTACGAGCGCCTGCGGCTGACAATCGATGATCGCTTCGTCGCGACGCCGGCCGCCGAGACTTCGCGCATCGTCGTTCCAGAAAATTGGTGCCGCGATAATTGATTGATGCAATTCGGTGATCAGCCGTCGAGCTTCGGTGGCCGCGTGCGGCGCCTCCGGGCTTGCGGCTTCTTCGAGTTTTTCACCGCGGTCAAAATCTCGAGCACGAGTAGCAGCTGGTCTTCCTGCATCTCCTCGAGAAGCCGCAGGCAATGACCGATCATCGCCTGACGTTGATTCATGCGCGGACCGCTGCATTGAATCGAGTCGATCAACAAATCATGATCGATTCCCAAAATTTCGATGTACTGCATGAGCAGCTTTGCCGACGGTGTGGCGCGTCCGTTCTCGATCGAGCTGATGTAGCCTTCGGTGACTTCAAGCTGTTTCGCCATTCCTCGCACCGTCAGATCTGAATCGCGGCGGATGCGCCGACAGCGCTCCATCAATCGGCGATACAGATCACTCTGACTTTTACTCGGCACTCGCATGTCCTCACATTTCTAAAAGCCTAAATATATCAAGGCTTTACGAGCATGATAATCCGGACAATTGGTGCGGTTTTTTAGCAATGATGTTCAGTTTTATGCACTGTAGGTACGTAGGAAGAACGGAAGTAATTTGCACGAGTTTGGAGGAATCTAAACTATTGGTGAATGATTTATGTAGATTCGTAAGAAAGTCTAAACATATAGTCGCCTGTAGGACCCATACTGACACTGGTCGAGGACTGACACGTGACGATTTTGTTGATCGAAGACGGCACTCCGTTTCCGGCGGCTCTGTTGAGCACGCTGCGCTCGCTAGGGATGGCGCATGAGACTGTCGCGTCCGCGGGTTCCGCGCAAACATATCTTTACGCCAAGTCTTTGCCCGATGTCCTCCTCCTCGATCGCCGAAAGCCGAGCTCCGAGTGCGACGCGCTCTTTGCCGACCTAACGAGCAATCCTTTGTTCAAAAGGCTTCCGCTCATTTTGGTTCAACCCACGGCTGCCGAGCTGAAGTCGAAAGCGGGAGATCTCAGCGCGACGGCTGAAGCGACCGCGAGTTTCGATCATCTTTTGAGATCGATCGAGCGGGTGCTCTTCAAACCATAACGCGGCACCGCCGGGCATCGCGAATTTAGCTTCAACAATTTGTTTCGAGTCGCCAAATTCCGGCGCGCGCGCTAGCGTGAAACGCGTCTTATGCGCAAGAACATCATCTTCTACGTTAACGGCGAAAAGCATGAAGTGGGCGATCATCGCGCGGGCTGGATGCTCGCCGATTATCTTCGTTACGAACGTGGGCTGACCGGAACCAAAATCGTGTGCGCCGAAGGCGACTGCGGCGCCTGCTCGGTTCTGCGCTGGCATCCGTATCCCTCGAAAACTGGCGCGCCGCGATTTTTGCCCGTGAACTCTTGCATCGCCACCGTCGCGCAGCTCGACGGCTCGAGCCTCGTCACCGTCGAGGGCCTTGGCAGGCCCGACAGCCTCGCGCCGGCCCAAGCGCGCATGCTCGAAAAACACGGAAGCCAGTGCGGATTTTGCACGCCCGGCTTCGTCGTCGCGATCGCCGGGCTGGTCGAGAAAAAGCTCTGCGCGCGCGATGAACACCCGATCACCGAAAAAGAAGCGCGCAACGGCCTGACGGGCAATTTGTGCCGTTGCACGGGCTATCAGCAGATTCTCGAGGCCGCGACCAGCGTGCCTTTGAAGCAGTGCCAGCCCGCGGCCGAACGCTTCTTGAGCGCGCGCCTCGCGAAGGAGTTGCGCGCGGCCGTCAAAGAGCCCGTGCTCATCACAGCTCCGGAGCTCGAGTTTTACGCGCCCGTGACGCTGAAAGACGCGGCCCAATACCTCGTTGAAAACAAAGACGCACGCGTGCTGGCTGCCGCGACCGACTTGGGTGTCGTGCACAACAAAGGGCGCATTCGCCTGTCGCGCGTTCTGAGCCTGCATCTCGTTCCCGAGCTTTATGAACTCGCTTGGAACAAATCGACCCTACGCGTGGGCGCGCGCGTGACGCTCGCGCGGCTTCGAACCGCGCTCAAAGAAAAGGCGCCTGAGTTTTCGCGTTTTCTCGACATCTTCGCCTCGCCGCAGATCAAAAATGTGGCCACCCTCGCCGGAAACGTCGCGAACGCCTCGCCGATCGCCGACACGCCTCCGTTTTTGATGATCAGCGACGCCGTTGTGGAAGCCTTCGGGCCCAAGGGCATGCGGCGCATCCCGATCGACGCGTTTTTCACCGGCTACCGGCAGACGGCGCTCATGCCGGGCGAAGTCATTCGCGCCATCGAGCTCACGCCGCCGCGCGCGGGCGAGCGCTGGTCCGTGCGAAAAGTGTCGGAGCGAAAAGATCTCGATATCTCGTCGGTGAACGCGGCGTTCAGGCTCGGGCGCCAAGCGCGCGGAGAGCTGCGCGACGTTCGGCTCGCCATGGGTGGAGTCGCCGCGACGACGCTGCGGCTACGCAAGACCGAATCCGTACTCGAAGGGCGTGTGCTCACGCCCGAGACGATCGAGCGAGCCCTTGAAACCCTGCGTGACGAGATCAAGCCGATCAGCGACGTGCGCGGCAGCGACGCCTTTCGGCAGACGCTCGCACGCAATCTCCTCAGGCGATTCTTGATGGAAGCGCGCGCATGAAACCCTCAGAGGGTCTTCCACACGACTCAGCCCATTTGCACGTCACCGGCCGCAGCGAATATGTCGACGACCGCCCTTACATGCGCGGTGAGCTCTGCGTGCACGTCGTGTATTCGACCGAGGCCCGCGCGTCGTTCACGCTCGACATCGCAGCCGCGCTCGAGGCGCCCGGTGTTGCCGGCGTGCTGACGGCCGAAGACGTGGCTGACAACCATTGGGGCTCGATCTTTCAAGACCAGCCGGTGCTCGCCGCCACCGAGGTGAATTTCGCGGGCGAACCGATTGCGCTCGTCGCGGCCGACAGCTTCACGCGCGCGCGCGAGGCCGCGGCCCTCATCAAGATCAAATACACGCCGCTTCCCGCGATCATGAGCATTGATGAGGCGAAAGCGGCCGGCTCCTTCATCGGAAATCACCGCAAAATCGAGCGCGGCGACGTCGAGGCCGCGCTCTCGCGTGCCCCGCGTACGCTCAAAGGCCGTATCCAGCTTCGCGGAGCCGACCATTTTTACCTCGAGAGCCAAGTGGCCGCGGCGTATCCGCACGAGGACGGCCAGTTCGAGATTCACTCGTCGACGCAGCATCCGACCGAAGTTCAGCACGTGGTGGCGCACGCGCTGGGCGTTCCGCAAAACAAGATCGTCTGCCAAGTGAAGCGCATGGGCGGGGCGTTCGGCGGCAAGGAGTCGCAGGCGGCGCCGATCGCGGCCTTCGCGGCGCTCGCGGCTAAAAAGTTTCAGCGGCCCGCGCGCGTGGTGCTCACCAAAGACGATGACATGATCATGACCGGCAAACGCAACCCGTTTCAAAACGACTACAAAGTCGGTTTCGATGACGACGGCCGCATTCTCGCGCTCGACGCCCAGCTTTTCTCCGATGGGGGCGCCTATGCCGACCTTTCGACGGCGATCATGGAGCGGGCCATGCTTCATATCGACAACGCCTATTACATTCCGCACGTGCGCGTGACGGGCCAGGTCTGCCGCACGAACTTTCATCCGCACACGGCGTTTCGCGGCTTCGGGGGGCCGAAGGGCGTGGCCACCATCGAGCGCATTCTCGAGGAGATCGCGCATGTTCTGGGTAAAGACCCGCTCGACGTGCGCAAGCTCAATTGTTATTCGCAAAAGCAAAACATCACCCATTATGGCCAGGCGATCGAGAATTGCCTGTTGCCCGAGCTTTTCGAGAGGCTCGAAGCCGAGTGCGACTATCGCGCCCGCAGGCGCGAGATCGCCGCGCACAATCAAAGCGCGCGCGAGAACGGAACACCGCTCCGCGGACTGTCAATGACGGCGGTGAAGTTCGGCATCTCCTTCACGACGCGGTTTTTGAATCAGGCGAACGCTCTGGTGCTCATTCATCGCGACGGAACGCTGCAGGTGTCGACGGGCGCAACCGAAATGGGCCAAGGCGTGAACGCGCGCATCGCCGAGTTGGTCGCGCGCGAGCTCGGGCTTTCGAGAGCCGATGTGCGCATGATGCCGACCACCACCGACAAAAACGCGAACACGTCTCCGACCGCGGCCTCCAGCGGCACCGACCTCAACGGCGCGGCGGCCCTGATCGCCGCGCGCAAAATCAAGTCGCGGCTGAGCGAGCTCGCGCTTCACGTGCTCGAAAAACCCGAGTCGCGCTGGGCCCGTCACACGGCGGGGCTCGGCACCGAGCCTGAAGTTGAAGCGCAAACGATCGAGCAGGCGCCCGATTGGCCTTCGGGCATCGCCGTCTATCACGGCATGCGCTTCGAAGATGGCTTCGTCTTCAGCGAAAAAGCGCCCGAGAAGAAGATCACATTCCAGGCGCTCGTGCATGAGGCGTATCACAACCGCATTTCACTTTCGGAGTACGCCCACTATAAGTTTCCGCACCTTTCGTTCAACAAAGTGACGGGCCAGGGGCGCGCGTTCTTGTACTACACTCAAGGTGTCGCCGCGAGCGAGGTTTCAGTCGACCAAGACACGGGCGAAACGAAGGTTTTGCGCACCGATATTTTGATGGACCTCGGCCGCCCGGTAAACGAGAGCCTCGACATGGGCCAGGTGTACGGCGGGTTCGTGCAGGGGATGGGCTGGGTGACCACTGAAAAGCTGTTTTATTCGCCCAAAGGGCTTTTGCTCTCGCATTCGCCGAGCACCTATAAAATCCCGAGCGTGCAAGACACGCCTCGCGTGTTCAACGCGCGCCTGATTTCGAACGACGGCAACTTAGTCAACGTCGCGCGCACCAAAACGTCGGGTGAGCCGCCGCTTCTGCTCGCACTCAGCGTTTGGACGGCCGTGCACGACGCGGTTCGCGCTTCCAAACGGCGCGACGGCTCGTTTCCGAACATCGAAGTACCGGCGACGCAAGAGCAAGTGCTGCGCGCGCTCGACCCGGAGGCGTTCGTACCATGACGGAGATCTGGCGCAAGTCAACCCAGCTCTTCGAAAGCGGCGAGCCGTTCGTGGTCGTGACGCTCGTGTCGCATCGGGGCTCGGCGCCGCAAGAACCTGGAGCGAAAGCTCTCGTGACGAGCGCGGGCCTGCAGGCGGGTACGGTCGGCGGCGGCAAGATTGAGGCGAGATCCATCGCGTTCGCGCGGGAGCTGCTCGCGCCGGAGGCCGCGCCGCCAGAAACCGAACGCGCCCTCGCCGGGCCTTTACTCAAAACTTGGAATCTCCAACGCGATATCGGGATGAGCTGCGGCGGTGAAGTCACTCTGCTTTTCGAGGCGCATAATCCGCGGCGCTGGCCGATCGTCATCTTCGGCGCGGGACATGTGGCGCAGGCGCTCACGCGCGTGCTGATGGCGCTCGACTGCGCCATCACCTGTTACGATGCCCGCGAGGAATGGCTCCAAAAGCTGCCGTCCTCGGCGAAGCTGACGGCGCGCCAGCTCGACGAGCCCGCACGCGTGGCCGAAGCCCTCGACCCGCGCGCGTTCGTTCTCGTCATGACTCAAGGCCACGCCACTGACGTGCCCATTCTCGAGGCTGTTTTGAAGTCGCATGAGCCCCCGTTCATCGGCGTGATCGGAAGCGACGTGAAGGGCCGTAAGATCCGCGCGGAGCTTCTCGAGCGCGGTGTTCCGCCTTCGCGAATCGATAAGATCCGCTGCCCAGTCGGGCTGCCTCTCGGCGGAAACGATCCCTCCGAAATCGCCATAAGCGTTGCGGCCCAGCTGCTCCAAGAGAGGGACCTGCCAAAAAGCGTCACTTGTACGGCCGCCGTGAGCCCGGAATTCACCAATCGATTCTAAAAACGACCGCCGTTTTGCACAGCTCAATGGCTTGGGCCTGTGTAGAATCGCCGTTATTCGGGAGCACAGGAGCTGGTGATGACACTGAAATACCGTCCGTTCGCACATTCATTTCGTATGTTCTTTCTGGCTTTCATGGTGGCTCTTGCCGCGCCGTCCGCATTCGCGGCTTCAAACTGCGGTGCCGCGGCTTCGGCACGCGGTGCGGGTGCCGGGGCGGCGGAGTCGTTTGAGGTTTTTCGCGGGCTATTGGGCGGCCAACCCATGTTCTTCTATAAAGGGACCTACCGTTGGTACACCGAGCTCTCACGGGATGCGGCGACAGGCCGCGTGTCGGTTCAAATGGCATCTTCTCGCGCCGGTGATGCTCGTGACGTCGAGACCCTTCAAACTTGGCGCCTCGATCCCAAAAACGTGGAGGGAGTCTACAGAGGCGCGCTGAAAGAAGGAGAAACGTCGTATCCGACCGTTTCGGTCATCATGAAGCCGGGCTCCCACGCCGAGCAGGTGAACTGGGTGAAGTTTCTCACCGAGCGCCAAATTAAATACGGAGTTCTCCCGCTGAGCTCGAAACTGGGTCTCGCTAAGAAGGCCGGGGAGTATTTCGGTATCGAACCCATTAACGAGTTTTTCGACAACCTTCGCGGGACCACCCGGCGCAAGCCCTCTGATGCGGTCGTTTTCTTCTTCGTAGATTCAGCGGCGCGCGACCGGGCCGCCGAGGCGCTACAGCAGCTGATTCGCGGCGGCTGAGCTGTCGAACTTTTAGGCGGTCGCGGCCCGAGGCCCTCCGTTTGGAGCCCGCAAAAAAATGTGACGGGCGGGCCTGCCGGAACGAAGTCATGAGTGAACTCTTTGAAACGGAGCCGCTCATGAAAACCTTCACTCAATCTCTAATGGCCGCGATTCTTACGGCCGCGATACCTCAGACCTCCTTTGCCCAGGCCGGCGAGCGCTACCTAAAGGCCGCCCGCTGCGCGAAGGAGTTCCGCGAGCCCGGCCGGCGAACGGCCATGAGTTACGAAGACATCATCGAAGACAACGTCGTCGTTCGGGACGTGATCTCCGATAAGGGTTTCTACGTGTATAACGAGTCGGGCGCGTATTTCTACCGGCGCCCAGCGAATCTGCCCAATGGCCGCAAGGTCTTCATGGGGCTTGCGGCGTTTCCGAAAAAGGGGAGGCTCCACGCATTCGAGTTCACGCCCTATTCGGAGCCGGGCAAATTCCACTACTACGTCACCGAAGTTGATCGTTACGGCGGCGTCCTTCCCGAAAAGCGCGATCTGAACGACAAAGATACGCTGGAGAATTTGTACCGGTTCATCGAGGCTCAGCAAAAGGCGGCGATCGCGGTGATTCGCTCGCGGCCCGCCGAGCGCCAGAAGCTCGAGGCGCAGCAAGCGGCTCTGGTCGCGAAACTCAACGAAACCTGGGCTAGGGCAAATCGAGAAGTCGATGGCGCGGCGAAGGTCGGCCTGCTCGCGCAGGTGCAGTATTATCGCGAAGAGATCAAACGGCTCGATGGCGCGCTCCAAAAAATCAATGAGCCCCTCAAGACGTACCGGCTGGACGACTGCTTCGCGATCGGCGATCAGCGTATCTCGACGGCAAGCCTGACGATCGCGAGGCTTCGCGCCGAGGGCACCCAGAACGTGGCCAGCGGCTCGCGCTGATTTTTCTGACCGGAGTCGATGTTTGCGGTGTCCTTGAAACCAGAATTGCCCGCGGATATCGTCTTCAGGCTGCCACTTTCGAACGCGTGCACTAGAGTTGAGCACACAGAAAGGGGGACCCATGCAGCACGATCAAATCGTCGTACTCTCGGAGCGTGAGCTCGAGCGGCTGTCAGGCGGCCACAATCAGTGGATCCACGACTTCATGTCCATTTTCGGAATTTATTGGGAGCATTGAATTCTTGAGCGCGGAATCACGGGTTCCGCGCGGTCTGAGCGGCGGGCGTGCGGCGCTGAACCTCGGCGCGCTCCGCGGGAGTCAGCGGCCAGTAGCCGCGCACGCCGCTCCAGCCATACCCCCAGCGATACGGGCTTGGAACCAGCGCGCTTCCGCCGACGCGCACACCTAGATAGGCGAACACCGCGAGCTCGGGCTCTCCCGCATCGCGAATACACTCCATAAATTTCAGGTCGGCGGCTCGCCGCTCGGAGTACGTGCCGCCCGCCCAGTAGGCGAGATCGTGCTCGTAACAGCAATGTCCCCACTTGTCGGGATCCTGCTTCGTGCCCTCTTCGATCACCGTGCATCCGTCCGTCGTGAAATCCGAGAGCGTCCAATGGTGGTCGGGAAGCACCGGGGTCGCGATTTGAACGGGCGTGAACGCGGGATGAGGCTCGGTTGTGAGCTGGCCCGGCTCCGCGCACGCGACGGCCGAGAACAGCAACAGTACGGTCATGATCGAGATGCGCATGCCATTTGATCGACACCATTGGCTATTGACTTGAATGGCCCTCGACCTAAGTTGGGCTAATGCGGCGAGAGCCGCTTGTTTGCCCGCGTCAGACATGCGAAGTTTAGGTGACGGAGCCCGCACATGACTTTGGTACAAATGAGTTTTTTGATCACGTTGGCCGGTACGGCCGGCAGCCTCGTCTTTAGCGAAGTGCTAGGCTACCCGCCATGCACGCTGTGCTGGTACCAGCGAATCTGTTTGTACCCGCTCATCGTAATTTACGGCGCGGCGATTTGGACGGGCGACGCTGGATACAAGAAGTACGCGTATCCGCTCGTAGCCATCGGCTTTCTTCTCGGCGTCTATCACAACCTGCTCTACTACGGGATCGTCACGCAGCCGTTGGTCGCCTGCACGAAAGAAGTTTCGTGCTCGGCAAAGCAGCTGGAGCTCTTCGGGTTCATTACGATTCCGCTGTTGGCGCTCGCGAGTTTCGCCGTGTTGTTGGTTTTGATGTGGCTGGACAAAGCGGCAAGTAGCCGACAAACTCACTAATGAATAAACACCCCAGGGAGACCGCGTGAAAAACAAAATGTTCGTCGTCGTCGCCATACTCCTCGCCGCCGTTGGTTTCGCGGCCGTTCGTTATCTGAATAAGCCCGCGCAACTGCCGCCGCCTGAAACCGCCGCGGGTGGCGCTGAGTTCGTCAGGCCTCATAGCCCGATTCTGGGCAATACGATGGCACGCGTGACCGTGGTGGAATGGTTCGATCCCGAGTGCGAGGGCTGCCGAGCCGTTCATCCCATTTTCAAACAGATCAAAAACGAGTACGGCGATCGCGTGCGCTTCGTGCTCAGGTACATGCCATACCACCAAAACTCGATGTACGCGGCCTCGGCGCTCGAAGAGGCGCGCGAGCAAGGCAAGTTCGAAGCGGCGCTAGATGCGCTTTTCGAGCGCCAGCCCGAGTGGGGCGATCACCACGCGCCGAAACCCGAGCTGATTCCCGAAATCCTGGCTGGTGTTGGAGTCGCCAAGGAGAGCCTCGAGCACGACGCCCTCATCAAAAAACACGGCGACAAAATCAAACAAGACGAGGCCGACGGCAACGCGCTCGGCGTGCGCGGTACGCCCACCTTCTTCGTCAACGGGCAGATGCTTCAGGAGCTGGGCGAGCAGCCGCTCCGCGAAATGATCGAACAGGCGGTCAGGGCCCAGTGAGCGCGCGCGTGGGAGCGAGGCCTGCCCTTCGCGGATACATCGCGAGCGTCGCGGGATTCGCAATCGCGTGCGCCATGGGCGTCACGGGCGGAAGCGCGGCGGCCTCAGCGGGGGAGAGGCTCAAGGCCGGCGACCGGTTCCCGCCCGTCAAGCTTCGTCCGATCTCGAAGGCGTCTTACAAGGCCTCCGACCACAAAGACAAAGTCATTGTGTACGACGTCGGAGCGTCATGGGCTCACGGCGCCGACGAGGCCCTTCCTTATTACAAAGTCTTGCTCGCAAAATACAAGAAGAGGGGTCTTCGCGTGGTCGCGATCAACATTGATGACGACGAGCGCGACGCGCTCAAGCACATCAAAGGCGTCAGCGGCGAGTTTCCGGTTTTGTACGATCAAGGCAAGGCCTTCGTAAAAAGCATCGAGCCCGAAGGGTTCCCGATGGTCTACGTCACGAACCGAAGAGGCATCGTTCGCGACGTCATCCGCGATTACTGCGAAAACGAGTTCGATCTGCTCGAAAAGCGCATCGTCAAGGTTCTCGACGAGAAGTGAGCGGCGGGCTTGGCTGAAGCCGTCATCTGAGTGCGATCGATGCAGAGACGATGCGGCTTGCAAACGGGCGAGCCTGCGCATTACGATTGTGGCCGGGGACGGGAGGCTGGCGTGAACGACTCGACCAAACAGCGTCTTTATTATTGGGGTATGGTTTTGTTTTTGCTCGGCCTCGTGACAGGTCTTGCGAACCCGGCATTCAAGAATCCGCGCATGGGCCTTTCAGCCCATCTCGAGGGCGTCATGAATGGAACGTTTTTGATTTTAGTCGGTGTGCTTTGGGAGCGCATCCGCGTGGCCGAGCGCTCCAAGCTGGTCGCGTACTGGGCGCTGATCTGGGGCACGTTCGTGAACTGGCTCGCGTGCGTACTCGCCGCGATCACAGGTGCCAGCCGCATGACGCCGATCGCGGGGCGCGGTTTTTCTGGTGAGCCGGCGGCCGAGCTCCTCGTCGCGGGACTGTTCGTTTCGGTCGGTCTGGCCATGACGTTCGGGGTCGCGATTCTCGCCTGGGGCTTGCGGCCCCGCTCTTCATGAGCCCCGGCGCCAAAGAAGTGCGTCTGGAAATTTCATTCCTGAAGACCTCATTGCCGTTTCGAGTTTCAAGTAGCCGTTGTCCAATCGGGTGACCCGAAAGCGCAGGATATTTGTTTCGAGCAGCGCGGGCCCGACCTCCAGATCGAACGCCGCCACGATGATCTGATAGGCGCTGCGGCGGTCTTTGTGAATGCGGGCGGCGCGGGCCTTGTCGTTCGTGAATACGTACTCGAACTCATTAAAGGGAGTCGCGCCAGGTTTGTTCTGAATGACCAACTCACGGTAGATGCCGCCCGGACCCGTACGTTCCGAAGTTACTATTTGAACGAAGGTCCAGCCGTTATGGCCCTCATACTTGACCGCGCTTTCCGAACGCGTTTCGTTCTGAATGACACGGGCGCTGGCCGGCGCGGCGAATGCCGCGATGATGATGAAGAGGCTTAAGAGATAGCTCGAATGATTTTTCATACGATTTTTAGCTTCAAGAATCATGCCCGTGAACCCCGCAAAAAATGGCGGGACGGAGGCACTGAGTGGAACTGCACGCGAGAATGACAAAAATTGCGGACGGCTGTCAGTCTTCGCGCCGAATGCGAAATGCGTCTGCGAATCGCTGTAACGTATGGTTGGGGCGCTCGTAAATCAGCCGAACCAGCCTAGAGTAGAAGATCGGATAGAGGTGCAACAACTCATGAACGAGTTTTGCATCCCGGCTGCGTGAATTGAACTGAAAGGCCAGTGGCTGTTTTTCGCTTTTCAGAACGAGGCCCGCGGCGCCGAGTAACTCGAGAGAAACGAGGGCCGAGCGTTCGCTCGTCCTCAGCTCCGCGCTGATCTCATGGACGAGCCAGGCGCGACCCGAGTTTTTGGCCAGCAAGATGAGGACTTCGAAATCGCTGACGGACTGAATCCTGTGGAAAATGAATTCGATCAGCTCGCTTGAGAACTCGGGGCGGCTCAAGACGAACCGCCTAGACGACCTTTTTCTTCAGGATTTGTGCCTTCTTTTCGCCGCCTTTCGGCGCCTCTTTCGAGCATTTGAAGCCGGCGCTCTCCAAGTTCGTTTGAATCCGGCCTCGAACCTCGTCGCAATGGTTCTTGGAGCCGTTCGCCCAAGCGACGCGCTCGCTCTTTCCGTATTTGTCGTAATGAACCTCGCACAAGAAATCCTCTTTCGATTGGGCGGGCACCCTCGAGTCGCGCTCTTTGATCGTGATCACGCGATTGTCGAGATCGCGCTGGCAATAGATCGCGTCCACGGGCGGGGGCGCCGGAGTCTTGACTACGGCCGCGGGTTCAGGCGCAGCCGTTTGGACGGGCGCTGTCGCCTGAGCGGGAGCCGTTTTCTTTCCGCCGCTTGCACATGCGGCCAGGAACAAGCAAATTAGAAGCATGATGTTTTTCATAGCCCTCCCAAATCCTGTTCTTCAGTCGTGTGCGGAACTGATATCTATCTTACGGCGCGGAGCCACAATTAATAAAATTTATTCTTTTAAAGAAAACGATAAGTAAAATAAAAGTGAGATCATGATAAACTTCAATCACCTGTACTACTTTTACACGATCATGATCGAAGGCGGGCTTCAGGGAGCCAGCCGGCGCCTCAATGTCACGCAACCCGCTCTGAGCATTCAGCTAAAAGCCCTGGAGGGCGTGATCGGCAAGCGCTTGTTCGTGCGCGAACATCGGCGCCTGACGCCGACTCCGGCCGCCATTTTCTTGTTCAACAACGCCCGTGCGTTGTTCGAGACCGCGTCCGAGGCGGTGGCCGCTTTGAAATCATCCGGCCCACAGGCGGATGAAATCGTCAGGGTCGGCGTCGTGCCCACACTTCATGCCGGCGTCGTTCACGGAATCGTCAAACCCATCTGGTCCGCCGGCCACTACGTGACGATTGTGAGGGATTCGCTGAATAAACTTTTGACCCGGGCCGCGCGCGGCCGCATCGACATTATCGTAACGGATGTTGCCCCGCGAGGCCTGTTGGGAGAATTTGAGGTTATGGGGCCTCGCGCGCGAAAGCTAATTGTGGCTGGCGCCGAGCGATTCAGAAAACTCTCCGCGGGGTTTCCCCGCAGCCTGAATGGCGTTCCGTTCATTACGTTCTCAGAAGCGAACCCTTTGCGGATTGATCTCGACGCGTATTTCAAGTCGAAGCGGATCAGCCCGCTCTATCGCGGCGAGGTCGACGATTTTTCGGTCTTGCCGCTGATACTGGAAGATGGTGCCGCGGTCGGGGTGCTGTCCGACGTCGCCGCAGAGCCATCGGTGAAGAAGAGCCGTCTTTTCAAAGTCGGCGATTTGCCCCGTATCGGCTCCGAAGTTTACTTACTCGTCGAGCGGCGGGTTTCGGCTCCGCTACGGCGGGACCTCAGGAAAGCGTTTCAGGAAAAAATTTAAAGGGAGGACGGCATGTACCTTAGCAGAATTATTCTGACGGCGGCGCTCGGCCTCACGCAGCTCACCTCGTGCGCCCATGCCCCGTCTGACGCGAACGGCGGCGCGCGCACGACTGAGCTCGCCGAGCGCGATGCCTCCGAGCTTTACGGTGAGCTCTTCGAACGCGTGCAGCTGACCCCGGTGTTCGAGGACTCCAAGCATTTCGTCGACATGAACCCACGCCGGGATCCCGCGGTGATCATGTCGCTATTTAAAAGCCAGGCTCCGTCGTCGCGGGCGGACCTTCGCCGCTTCGTCGAGGCGCATTTCGATCCACCGGCCAATCCGGTTTCGGGTTTCAAGAGCCGGCGCGCCGACCCGCTCGATCTTCACATCAAGCGCTTGTGGGCGCACTTGAAACGTGAGCCGAGTGAAGACGTGCAGCCCGCATCCTCACTGATTGGTTTGCCGTACTCGTACGTCGTCCCCGGCGGTCGATTTCGCGAGATCTATTACTGGGATTCTTACTTCACCATGCTCGGACTCATTCAAGACGGCGAGGGGGAACTGGTCCAAAACATGGTCAGAAATTTCGTTCATCTCCTCGGAACGGCCGGGCGCATACCCAACGGAAACCGCGACTATTACCGCGGCCGCTCCCAGCCCCCCTTCTTTTCGCACATGGTGGCGCTTTGGCAATCCGAGTACGGAACGGGACAGGCCGTTCAGTTTTTGCCGGCGCTCTTAAAGGAGTACGACTTCTGGATGAGCGGCGCTCGGGCCGT
>DASUEL010000723.1:0-6302 GCA_036275095.1 Bdellovibrionales bacterium | reverse complement strand
TCGACAACTTTGAGCCGCTTGGTCAGTTTTTTGATTTGTGCTTCTGAGTTCGTCTCTTTGATCTCTTTGCGGAGCTTCTTAGAGAGATACTCAGGGTCGATTTTGCGGAGCATTTCACGGATCGCTTCGCCGCCCATGCCGGCTTTGAAGTTCGGGCCGTGGTCGTTCAATGCGGCCTGATAGGCCTCTTCATTGAGAACGGTGCCTTCTTCAAGTGCGGTTTCTTGGGGATCGATGACCACATAGGCTTCGCAATAGAGAATGCGCTCGACGTCTTTCAGAGAAAGGTCGAGGAGGTTACCAATACGGCTGGGGAGCGAACGCAGGAACCAAATGTGCGCTACGGGAGTCGCCAGCTCGATGTGGCCGAGACGCTCGCGGCGAACTTTGGACTGGATAACTTCGACGCCGCACTTTTCGCAGATGACACCACGGTGTTTCATCCGCTTGTACTTTCCGCACAAGCATTCGTAGTCCTTCACGGGACCGAAGATCTTCGCGCAGAAAAGACCGTCACGCTCGGGTTTGAACGTACGGTAGTTGATCGTCTCAGGCTTTTTAACTTCACCGAACGACCATGAACGGATCATCTCGGGCGAAGCCAGAGAGATACGTACACCGTTAAACGCCAATGGGTCTTTCGGCTTGTCAAAAAAGTTTAATAGGTCTTTCAAGTTGGTCTCCCCTTCTATAGAAGCCTCGCACGTCTGCGCGGCTCCATTAAAGGGGTCCGCGGATCGTCCGCGAACCCAATGTCTAATACGGTTTCATTCGCGAGGCCCGCGTTCGCGCGCCTCACGCCTAATTACTGCTCAATCTCCGGCTTATCCGTCAGCACGTTCGACTCGATCAGCTCGACGTTCAGAGCCAAGCTCTGGAGCTCTTTCACGAGTACGTTGAAGGACTCCGGCAGACCCGGCTCGAGAATATTTTCGCCCTTCACGATGCTTTCGTACATACGGGTACGGCCGGCCACGTCGTCGGACTTAACGGTGAGGAACTCTTGGAGTGAGTACGCGGCACCGTAAGCCTCGATCGCCCAAACTTCCATCTCACCGAGACGCTGACCGCCGAACTGAGCTTTACCACCCAGCGGCTGCTGCGAAACGAGTGAGTAAGGACCGATTGAACGCGCGTGGATCTTCTCTTCGACCAGGTGGTGCAGCTTGAGCATGTACATCACGCCAACAGTCACCGTGTTTTCGAACGGCTCGCCCGTGCGGCCGTCGAAGAGGATGGTCTGACCGCGCTCGGGCAGGCCCGCCTTCTTGAGAAGATTTCTGATTTCGCTTTCTTTCGCGCCGTCGAATACCGGAGTCGCCACATGCACGCCGTCCTTGATTGAAGGAAGGATCTGTTGGATTGACTCGTCGGTCGCGTTCTCGATGACCTTCTGAAGCTCGGGAGCCTCGTAGATATCGCGAAGCGCCTTACGGGCTTCATCGGCTTTAAAGTTATCGATGTACTTCTGGATCTGCTTACCGAGGTGGTGAGCGGCCCAGCCGAGGTGAACTTCGAGAATCTGCCCGATGTTCATCCGCGACGGAACGCCGAGAGGATTGAGTACCATGTCGACAGGCGTTCCGTCGGGAAGGTACGGCATATCCTCGGCGGCCATGATCTTCGAGATCACGCCCTTGTTTCCGTGGCGGCCGGCCATTTTGTCGCCCACTTGCAGCTTGCGCTTAATGGCGACGTAGACCTTAACCATCTTGATGACGCCAGGCGGGAGTTCGTCACCCTTTTTGAGGCGCTCGAGCTTCTCGTTGAAGATCAGTTTAACAGCGTCGAGTTGGTTACGAGCGCCGTCGATGATCTTGGTCACCTGGTATTCGAGATCCGATTCAACCGGAATGTAGCTCAAGAGCTCGAACGGAATCGTTTCGATGTTCTCGGCGGTGACAGGCTCACCTTTTTCGAGAAGCTTTTGGCTACCGTCTTCGTTCAGAAGAACGCCGGTCGTCTTTTTACCGATCAAGATCGACTTCAGCTTGTCGAGCGCGTTGTTTTTAATAACGTTCTGCTCAACGGCGAGGTCTTTCTCGAGCTTGGTGCGTTTTTCTTCGAGAATCGTCTGGAGACGCTCGTCGCGCTCGGCGCCTTCACGGCTATAAACCTGAGCGTCGATGACCGTTCCGAAAACGCCCGACGGAACACGTAGAGACGTGTCGCGTACGTCGCCGGCCTTTTCACCGAAGATCGCGCGGAGCAGCTTCTCTTCTGGAGAAAGCTGAACTTCGCCCTTCGGCGTGACTTTGCCGACGAGGATGTCGCCCGGCTTCACCTCGGCGCCGATACGGATGATACCGCTCGTGTCGAGGTCTTTAAGGGCTTCTTCGCCGACGTTGGCGATATCACGGGTGATCTCTTCTTTACCGAGCTTCGTATCACGGGCCACGCACTCGAACTCTTCGATGTGCACGGAGGTGAAGACGTCATCTGAAATGAGACGCTCGGAGATGAGGATCGAATCCTCGAAGTTGTAACCCATCCACGGCGTGAACGCGATCAACACGTTCTGGCCGAGCGCCAATTCACCCATTTCGGTGGCCGGGCCGTCGGCGATGATGTCGCCGCGCTTGACCTGGTCACCGACGCGAACGATCGGCTTCTGGTTGAAGCACGTGTTCTGGTTGGTGCGCTGGTACTTAATCAAATTGTAAATGTCGACGTTGGCGCCGAGTCCGCCCGCCTTCGCCAGACGGCGAATGACGATACGAGAGGCGTCAACTTCTTCAACGACACCGTCGTTCGAAGCCACGATGCTGGTACCAGAATCGCGGGCGACGAGACGCTCAACGCCCGTTCCGATCAGCGGAGCTTTCGAACGGATGAGCGGAACGGCCTGACGTTGCATGTTCGAGCCCATGAGCGCGCGGTTCGCGTCGTCATGCTCGAGGAACGGAATCAGCGAGGCCGCAATCGACACGAGCTGGCTCGGCGATACGTCCATGAGGCTGATCTTGTCGCGCTCGACGATTACGTACTCGCCGTCTTTGCGGACGGTCAATGGCCCCTTCGCGCCGTTGGTGCCGTCGCGATCGGTCGGAGCAATGAAGTGACCCTGCTCTTCGAGCGCTGACAAATAACGAATGTCGGCGCCGAGCTGGCCTTCTTTCACGTCACGATATGGCGTCTCGATAAAGCCGTAGTCGTTGATGCGCGCGTAGGTCGCGAGCGACGCGATAAGACCGATGTTCGGGCCTTCAGGCGTTTCGATCGGGCAAATACGTCCGTAGTGCGTCGGGTGTACGTCGCGGACTTCGAAGCCCGCGCGATCACGAGTCAAACCGCCGGGGCCAAGCGCCGATAGGCGGCGTTTGTGGGTAATCTCAGAAAGCGGGTTGGTTTGATCCATGAACTGAGACAGCTGGCTCGAGCCGAAGAACTCTTTTACGACGGCATTGACCGGCTTCGCGTTCACGAGATCGTGCGGCATCATCGTTTCGATGTCTTGCAAGCTCATGCGCTCGCGGATGGCGCGCTCCATACGAACTAGACCGAGGCGGTACTGGTTCTCGAGGAGCTCACCGACCGAGCGAACGCGGCGGTTACCGAGGTGGTCAATGTCGTCGACCTGGCCACGGCCGTTCTTGAGGTCGATCAGCGTGCGGACCACGTTGAGGATGTCTTTCTCGCTCAGTGTGGTGAACGTGACCGGGAACTCTTCGAGCGTAAAGCCGAACGAGTGATTGATTTTCAAACGTCCAACTTCGCTCAAATCGTAGGTCTCTGGGTCGAAGAACAGACGTTGGAAGAAATTGGTCGCAGCTTCTTCGGTCGGCGGCTCGCCGGGACGAAGACGCTTGTAGATCTCCATCAACGCTTCTTCTTTTGAACCAATTTTGTCGATCAAAAGCGTGTTGCGGAGATAGGGGCCAACAACGAGGCCGTCGAAGAAGATCACGTGGATCTTTTTGACGCCGGACTCGCGCGCACGTTGCATGACATCGAGGTTAATCTCGCTGTTTACGTCGGCGATGATTTCACCGGTGCTCTCATCGACGATCGGCTTAGCAACGATTTTGCCGTCGAGGTCTTCGGGTGAAATCTCGATCTCTTTGAGATTGAGTTTTTGGATTTTCTTGACGGCAGCACGCGTGATACGGCGGCCTTTCTTAACGATCGGCTCACCGCCATCGGGATCAGCGATATCCACGAGAGCGCGCTGGCCGGCCATCTTTTCGATATTCAAGCTGCGGTAGAACTTCCCGTCTTTCGAAATCGAAACGACGTCGAGATCGTAGAAGTACTCGAGCAGTTTTTCGGTATCGAAGCCAAGCGCCTTCAAAAGCACGGTTACCGGCATTTTGCGGCGGCGGTCGATACGAACATAAATCAGGTCTTTTTGGTCGAATTCGAAGTCGAGCCAGGAACCGCGATACGGAATGACGCGGGCTGAATAGATCAGCTTGCCGCTTACGTGGTTCTTGCCGCCGTCGTGGTCGAAGAATACACCGGGTGAACGGTGCAGCTGGCTCACGACGACACGCTCGGTACC
The DNA here is from genome assembly GCA_036275095.1 of Bdellovibrionales bacterium. Lineage (GTDB taxonomy): Bacteria > Bdellovibrionota > Bdellovibrionia > Bdellovibrionales > DASUEL01 > DASUEL01. Next base: position 1,801 of record DASUEL010000723.1, on the reverse strand, counting down.
ATTGATGATGAACGAGCCGTTCGCGGTCATCAGCGGAATTTCACCGAGGTATACTTCTTGTTCTTTTACGTCACGGATGCTGCGTGACTCTTTTTCTTCATCAACATCAAATACTATAAGACGCAACGTCACCCGGATCGGGGCGGCGTAAGTCATTCCACGTTGACGGCATTCTTCGACGTCGTACTTTGGGGGTTCTAACGTGTACCCGACAAACTCGAGGCTCGCCGTGTTGTTGAAGTCGGTGATCGGAAAAACCGACTTAAAAACACCGTTCAGACCAGTGGGTGAACGCTTATCCGGATCGACGTCTTTTTGAAGGAACTCTTCATAAGACTGCTTTTGCAGCTCGATCAGATTCGGAATCTCGATCACTTGCTGGTTTTTGGCAAAGCTTCGACGAAGACGAAGATTTGAAGCCGTAAGGGGTGTAGCCATTCGCTCTCCTCAGTCACAATCTAGAGCTCCGAGTTGCACGGAACTCACATCGTATGAAGGCTAGTTGCGCCGGCCTTCATACCTCATCAGGCTCTCAAACTAATTCTGCGGGGCTCAGAGCCTGAGGGGGCCCTGCAGAATCAGGCATCAGCTCGCGAGACTGAAACCTGGGGTCCAAGGAAACTCCGAGGACCCTGTCGACATCCGGGATTGCTTCGCGTAGCGCACCCGGAGTCAGTCGTTCCGGGCTGCCCTGAGGGCAAACCGGAACATAAAGGAGATTACTTGAGCTCGACTTTGGCGCCGGCAGCTTCGAGGACCTTCTTCATCTTCTCGGCTTCATCCTTAGCTACGCCTTCTTTGACGGTCTTAGGAGCGCCTTCAACGAGGTCCTTCGCTTCTTTGAGGCCGAGGCCGGTCAAAGTACGAACTTCTTTGATCACGTTGATCTTGTTAGAACCTGAGTCCTTCAGAACAACCGTGAATTCGGTCTTAGCTTCAGCGGGAGCAGCGCCGGCAGCAGCAGCACCGCCAACGGCGGCAACGGCTACGGGAGCGGCGGCAGAAACGCCCCACTTCTCTTCGAGAGTCTTGATGAGCTCGGCGAGCTCGATCACGGGCATGCTCGAGAGATAATCAACTACTTGGTTACGATCTAAAGACATTTTATCCTCCAAAATATTTCAAAAATTAATTACGAACCCGATGATTCGAGTTGCTGTTTTTTCGCGTTCAACAAGCGGGCAAAGCCACCCGGTACAGCGGCCAGCGTTCCAACGAACTTCGACATAGGAGCCTGCAATACACCCAAAAATTGGGCGCGCAGAACTTCTTTGCTGGGCAGCGTAGCAAGACGGGTAATCGCGGCTTCATCAAGCTTGGCGTTATCCATGATTCCAACTTTGAGTTGGAGCTGCTCAACTTCTTTTGCGAAGTCTGAGAGAACTTTGGCTGAAGCGCTGGCGTCTTCGTAAGAGAAGACGATGGCATTGGTACCAGTGAAAGAATCCTTCAATGCGGGTTCTTTCTCGGGGTACCTGGACAATGCCAATTTCGCCAGGGTGTTACGTACGACTTTCATTTCTGAATTCGCCGCGCGTAGCTTCTTTCTCAGCCGTGTCACATCTTCAACCGTGATACCTTTGAAATCGACCAGAAACGCGGCTTTCGCGCGCGAGAACTGCTCGGCAATAGCATCAACTGATTGTTGTTTTCGTGCTCTTTCCAACGGCCTACCTCCTTTCTTTAGTCTGCAGAGGTTCGTTTACGCGGGGTTTCGCCTTTGCGAACACCCCAGTTGACGGTAACCCTGCTTTGTTAACGCGTTCAGGAGGCATACACTTCTTTCTCGTGCGCCTGTCTC